>CAVCON010000178.1:0-4657 GCA_963603805.1 Oscillospiraceae bacterium | reverse complement strand
GACTGTACAACCCCGCAAACGAGCATGACGCCTGCGGCATTGGTATGGTGGCCAACATAAACGGCGAAAAATCTCACGCCATTGCTGACAACGCGCTGAAAGTGCTTGAGCATTTGCAGCATCGCGGCGCGGAAGGCGCAGACAACAAGACCGGCGACGGAGCCGGCATTATGGTGCAGATACCGCACGAGTTCATTCTCCTGCAAGGAATTGCAGTGCCGGAGCGCGGACGTTACGGCACCGGAATGATGTTCCTCCCCAACAACGAACGTTCTGTTGAGGAAATAATGAAAATAACAAACGAAGAGGTTGAAGCCCATAAGCTCAAGCTTTCCCACGTGCGCGATGTTCCCACCAACGACAATGTGCTCGGACGCGACGCCATGGCAACAAAGCCTTTGATAAAGCAGATTTTCGTTACAGGCTTCACCGAACTCGACACTGCCGAAAGAACCCTATACGTAATACGCAAGCATATAGAGAACCGCGTGAATGCTTCAAAGATTGAAGGCAAGAAGGATTTCTATTTCGTTTCGCTTTCAACGCAGACGCTTATATATAAAGGTATGCTTACCTCGTCGCAATTGCGCACTTTCTATCCCGACTTGGAAAGTCCGTATTTCACGACGGCAATTGCCTTGGTGCATTCGCGTTTCAGCACAAACACTTTCCCCACGTGGGGTCTTGCGCAACCGTTCCGTATGTTGTGCCATAACGGCGAGATAAACACCATTCGCGGCAACCGCAACTGGATGAAGGCCCGCGAAAGCGTGCTTTCCACTCCCGCGCTCGGTGACATAAAGGATTTGAAGCCCATTGTACAGGAAGGCATGAGCGACAGCGCATCGCTTGACAACGTACTCGAATTTCTTGTTGCATCGGGGCTTTCGCTTCCGCACGCCATGGCAATGCTTGTTCCCGAATCGTTCAACGCAAAAAACCCCATCAGCGAAGACTTGAAAGCCTTTTACGAGTATCATTCCATACTTATGGAACCTTGGGACGGTCCTGCCGCACTTCTTTTCTGCGACGGAAGATACGCCGGAGGGATGCTCGACCGCAACGGACTGCGCCCTGCAAGATACGTGATAACCAAAGGCGGCATGATAGTGGTTTCATCCGAAGTAGGTGTTCTCGACATTCCGCCTCAGGATGTGGAAGAAAAAGGACGCTTGCAGCCAGGAAAAATGATTTTGATAGACACGCAAGAGGGGCGCGTGATACCCGACGAAGAACTGAAAAAACAACTTGCAGCCGAATTCCCATACCGCAACTGGCTTCATGAAAACCGCATAGAACTCGACAAACTGAAAAGCGGAAGACATATAGGAAGCAGTGTTGACAACCTAAGGGAAAAGGAACGCGTGTTCGGGTTTACGCAAGAAGACGTTGAAAAACTTATAGCCTCATACGCAAAAGACGCGAAAGAACCCACTATGTCAATGGGCAACGACAAACCGCTTGCCGTGATGTCAGAAAGGCCGCAATTGCTGTTCAACTATTTCCGCCAGCAATTCGCGCAAGTAACCAACCCTTCAATAGACCCTATCCGCGAAGAACTGGTTATGAGTCTGACAGAATACATCGGTGCTGTGGGCATGAACATTCTCATCCCCAACGAGCAGCATTGCAAAATGGTGCGTCTGCCATACCCCATATTGACAAACACGCAGCTCGACCTTCTTACAAACATACGCTACAAAGGCTTCAAAACCGAAAAGCTCAAGATGCTGTTTGATATAAACGAAGGGACGGAAGGTCTGAAAAAAGCTATAGACCGCCTGTGCCGTGAAGCGGAAGAATCGGTTGACAATGGGGTTAACTACATTGTGCTTTCCGACCGGGACATTGACGAGACACACGCTCCCATTCCCTCGCTGCTTGCGGTATCGGCAGTTCATCACTACCTCATTTCCGTTGGCAAGCGCGTGCAAACAGCCATTATCGTGGAAAGCGGCGAAGTGCGCGAAACAGAACACGCTGCCCTACTTCTTGGTTTCGGCGCAAGCGCACTCAATCCCTATATGGCGTTTGCCATAATAGACGACCTCGTAAAGCGCAAGGAAATACAATTAGACTACAACACCGCCGAAAGCAATTACATAAAGGCTGTTCGCAAAGGCTTGCTCAAAATAATGAGCAAGATGGGTATCAGCACGATACGTTCATATCGCGGCGCACAAATATTCGAGGCTGTAGGTATCGGGAAAGAAATCAGCGACACCTATTTCGGAGGTATGCCCTCGCCTATCGATGGCATCGGTCTTGCCGAAATAGCACGCGACTATAAAAAGATGCACGACTACGGCTTTGAAAACAAAGACGGCCGCCTTGACTTCACCGGCGAATACTGTTTCCGCAAGGACGGCAACAAGCACGCATGGAATCCGGACACAATCCGCACATTGCAACTCGCTACACGTACTGGTAGCTACAAAAAATTCAAGGAGTTTACCAATCTTTCCGACAACAAAGAAGCCCCTATATTCATCCGCGACTTTTTCGACTTCAAGCGCAACCCCATCTCCATAGACAAGGTTGAACCTGTTGAAAGCATCATGAAACGCTTCGTTACCGGGGCTATGAGTTTCGGTGCTTTGAGCAAAGAGGCGCATGAAGCGATAGCTTTGGCTATGAACACCATTCACAGCCGCAGCAATACTGGAGAAGGTGGCGAGGATTCTGATCGTTTCATGCCGCAGACGGACGGAACTTCTTTGAGAAGTGCGATAAAACAGGTGGCATCAGGGCGTTTTGGCGTAACTGCGGAATATCTTGTGAACGCCGATGAAATACAGATTAAAATCGCCCAAGGAGCAAAACCAGGCGAAGGAGGACAGTTGCCTGGCTACAAGGTTGACAAAATCATTGCCCGTGTGCGCCACTCCATACCTGGCATTTCCCTTATATCCCCCCCACCCCACCATGACATTTACTCCATAGAAGATCTGGCACAATTGATTTTCGACCTCAAGAATGTAAATCCCGATGCGATGATTAGCGTAAAGCTTGTGGCAGAATCTGGAGTCGGGACCATTGCTGCGGGCGTTACAAAGGCAAAAGCCGACTTGATTACCATTTCCGGGGCAGACGGAGGCACAGGAGCGTCCCCCGGTTCTTCCATATACTATGCAGGCATTTCGCCGGAACTCGGACTTAGCGACACTCAGCAAACTCTCGTGAGAAACGGGCTTCGCGGACAGGTGAAACTCCAAGTTGACGGTCAGTTGAAAACCGGGCGTGATGTTATCCTTATGGCGTTGCTGGGAGCAGAAGAATTCGGTTTCGCAACAAGCGTACTGATAGTACTTGGCTGTGTGATGATGAGAAAATGCCACACCAATACCTGCCCCATGGGAGTTACGACACAAAATGAGGAGCTTCGCAAGCGTTTCATAGGAAGAAGTGAGTATATCGTAAATTATTTCAAGTTCCTTGCAACCGAAGTGCGCGAATACCTTGCAGAAATGGGATTTACATCGATGGACGAAATCATTGGACGCGCCGACTTGATTGTACGCAAGGACACAAAATGCATCAACGGCAGTTCGCTCGATTTCAGCAAGCTGCTTTATATGCCGTCCAAGGAAAACGGAGCAGCCATACATAAAGCCATTCCACAAATCCACAATATAGATAATGTTGTCGATGTTGACTTGATTGACAAATTAAAGGATGCGATAGAAAACAAGAACGAAATGTCGCTTGACCGCGTTATTAAAAACACAGACCGTGCCGTCGGAACAATGCTTTCGGGTGCTGTCGCCAAAAAATGGGGAGGCGAAGGCTTACCCGACCACACGATTAACGTCAAGTTCCGTGGTTCAGCCGGACAAAGTTTCGGGGCTTTCCTTGAAAAAGGCATTGACTTCACTCTCGAAGGCGAAGCTAACGACTACCTCGGCAAAGGGCTTTGTGGCGGAATCATATCGGTTATGCCTTCCTTGAGAAGTACTTTCGAGGCTTCCAAGAACACCATAGCCGGCAACACTCTGCTTTATGGGGCTACTTCGGGTGAGGTTTACATTGCAGGACGCGCCGGAGAACGTTTTGCCGTAAGAAACTCAGGTGCCACCGCCGTTGTAGAGGGTGTTGGCGACCACTGCTGCGAATACATGACAGGAGGCAGGGTCGTGGTATTAGGTCCTACAGGGAAGAATTTTGCAGCCGGCATGAGCGGCGGCATAGCATACGTTTGGAACTATAACGAAAACTTTGACTACTTTTGCAACATGGATTCTGTTGAGCTTTCGCTTATCGAGGACTCCGTTTCAAACAAAGAGTTGAAGGACCTTGTACGCAGACACTATATGTACACGCGCAGCGAACTTGCCCACAAGATGCTGGACAATTGGAGCAAGTATGCGGAGCAGTTCATTCAAGTTGTGCCGATAGAATATACTAAGGTGCTGCAAGAGGAAAAGATGAAGAAGCTGCAAGAAAAAGTGGCAGCTGTCCAAACAGAATTTTAACCAAAAACAGTCAGTCAAATTCACGACAGACAACAAAGAAAGAAAAAATCATGGGAGACCCCAAAGCATTTTTAACCATACACCGTAAAGAAGCCGGATATCGTCCGGTGCATGAAAGAATTTACGACTTCAGCCAAGTGGAGCAAACGCTCAACACTCACGACCGCCGTTTGCAGGCATCACGC
>CAVCON010000177.1:0-4673 GCA_963603805.1 Oscillospiraceae bacterium | reverse complement strand
GGATATTGTTGATGCCTTGTATGAAGAAGACCGCGAACTGGACATAAAGAAATATTGGCTTACAAAAATAATTCCGCAAGACTATTACCTCGGCAAGCAACGCCAAACTTCGTCATCCTCAGTGGTGGGAGTTGTTACCGACAGGCTGGAGGGAAGTTTCCTTAATGTATTCTACAGGCACGACTTTTACGAGAAAATAAAAGACTGCCTTATGCGTGCCGGTTTCAAGAAGGTGGAATATATGATGACTCCTATCGTGCTTGGGGACGGCTTGCTTAGTATGGACGCAAAGCGCACAGGCTGCGTTCTTGTGGACTTTGGCATGGACACCACAACCGTTGCAATTTATTCTTCCAAGCTCCTGCGTCGCCTTGCAGTTATCCCTCTTGGTTCGGACAATATAACAAAAGACATCGCCTCGGTTTTCAGAATAGAGAAGTCTGAGGCTGAAGCGTTGAAACGCAACTACGGCTCCGCTTTTTCTGAAAAGGAAAACGTTGACGAGACAAACGATGCGACATACAAGTTGAGCGACGGGCGCGAAATAAAGGCGCGTGAGCTTAATGAGATAATCGAAGCCCGCATGGAGGAGATTCTTGTTAATGTTGAGGAGCAGATACGCCGTTCCGGCTTAAAGGTGAACGAGGATTTGATAAGCGGTGCCGTAATTACTGGCGGCGGCTCAAATCTCCGCGATTTGGGCAAGGCGTTCAAGCAGTTCACCAAAATAGGCGAGGAGAAGATAAGGTTCGCCAAGTTTGTTAATTTTCAGGCTAACGCCAAATTCCCGGAAGCCAAGCGTGCCGACGGTTCTCTCAACGCCATTCTTTCCTTGCTTTCATTGGGCAAGGAAGAGTGTGCAGGTGATGCCATTTCCGAAGACCAAGGTCTGTTTGGTGACGAAAAACATGAGGAGGTCGCATACGAGGAAACTAAGGACAATGTTGACGACTTGAACAAAAACAAGAAAGGAACAAAGGAGGAAACGCCTAAAGAACCGAAAAAGCCGGGGAGGTTTTCTTCGTGGTTCAAAAATATGGCAAAGAAGGTAAAGGAGACCGCAGACAAGGTGGTAAGTCCCGAGGAGGACTGACAATGTGCGGACTTGATTTGCTACACTTGTTTTTATTTCAAAAAGCGGAATGATGAGCGTATCAGAAGACAATGCTACCATAGACTTTAACCTGCCAAAGGAAAGTGAGGTCGTGTCTGCAAGCGACCCCCGCATAATAAAGGTGATAGGGGTTGGCGGTGGCGGCGGCAATGCCGTTGCCCGAATGTACGAGGAAGGACTTCACAACGTGCGCTTCGAGGTTTGCAACACCGACCGCATGGACCTTGAAAGAAACCCAGTGCCAATCCGCCGCCAATTAGGCTCGGAGGGACTTGGAACTGGTAGCAATCCCGAAAAGGCGCGTAAGATTGCTGAAGACAGCCTTGACGAGATACACAAGATGTTTTGCGACGGCACGCGGATGGTTTTCATTACAGCAGGTATGGGCGGCGGCACAGGCACTGGTGCAGCCCCAGTTATAGCTCGCGAAGCCAAAAAGGCGGGTATGCTTACTGTTGGTATAGTAACCATTCCTTTTGCCATGGAGCGCGAATTGAGAATAGACCGTGCGCTTGACGGCGTTTACGAACTGTCAAAATATGTGGACTCACTGCTTGTCATCAACAACGAGCGTCTTTGCGAAATATGTGCCTTCAAAACTTGGATAGAGGCTTTGCGGATGTCCGATGATACACTGTTCGTGGCGGTAAAGAGCATCGCCGATATAATAACAACGCCGATGCACTGGAATCTTGACTTCAACGATGTGAACACTGTGCTCAAAAACGGTGGCATAGCGTTGATAAGCACAGGCGAGGCGGAGGGCGAAAACCGCGTTTCAGAAGCTATCAAGAACGCCATAGAGTCTCCGTTGCTTAACGACAACGACATTTTCAACGCCCGCCGTGCCACTATAGCCATATACACGTCCGACAAAAACGAGGAATCCATTACGATGCAGGAAACAGGCGAACTTCATGAGTTCATGGACAAGTTCGTAAACCGTGAGTTCGACACCAAGCTGGGATTGGCGTATGTGCCGGAAATGGGCGGCAAGATAAGGGTTACAATCCTTGCTTCGGGCTTCGGGCTTGCAACCCAGCCTTACGTCTCCGACGATATGCAGCAGGAATTGCCGGCGGAAGCTGTCGGTGCTGGCGTGGAATCTCCCGAGGTGCAGGAGGTGCGTAACCGCCGCCGCGAGATTTTCTACCCCAAGGTAGTGAGCAAACAGCGGCGTTCCCACCTTGTTTACAGGTTTTCGGACAGCGACCTCGACAACGAAGATGTAATAGACATGGTTTCGGACAGCAACACGCAGTCGCGCAGGTACGAGACATTGAAGAATATACAACGACAGTCTGACGATTATGCCGGGACGGAGACACGTGAGAGTGCGGAAGAAGCGTATCCTGGTTCTGCCGACGGCAAAATATATTTCGGCAACTGACTATAAAATCACAGAAAAATGGACGAAAATCAAATAGTTGACTTTGCCTTCAGAACAGGCAACCCTCATATAATAAAAGTGATAGGTGTTGGTGGCGGAGGCGGAAATGCCGTCAACCATATGTACCAAACAGGAATACACGATGTGAGTTTCGTGGTTTGCAACACGGACGCGCAGGCTTTGGACGATTCTCCAGTGCAGTTCAAGGTGCAGTTGGGAAACGAAGGGCTTGGAGCGGGAAACATTCCCGAAAAGGCGCGCCATGCGGCGGAGGAGAGCATAGAGTCTATCGACAAAATGCTTTCTGACGGCACGAAAATGGTGTTTATCACAGCCGGTATGGGCGGCGGAACCGGTACAGGTGCAGCCCCGATCATAGCGCGTGAGGCCAAAAGCAAGAACATCCTTACGATAGGCATCGTTACAATTCCTTTCCAGTTTGAGGGAAACCGCAAGATAGATCAGGCTCTGGACGGCGTGGAGGCCATATCAAAGAATGTTGACGCTTTGCTTGTGGTCAACAACGAGCGTTTGCGCGAAATATACCCAGAACTTACAATCAGCGACGCTTTCGGCCGTGCCGACGATACGCTGACGCTCGCGGCAAGAAGCATCGCCGAGATAATCACGACCCACGGAAAGATAAACCTTGACTTTAATGATGTGTGTACGGTGCTTCGCGACGGCGGCGTTGCCATAATGAGCACTGGCACAGGCGAGGGCGAACTTCGCGTGAAGAGTGCCATAGACGATGCGCTCAATTCCCCACTGCTCAACAACAACGACATTTTCGACGCCAAGAAGGTGCTGCTTTACATATATTGCTCCGACAAGGACGAGGACACCATCACGATGGAGGAAATGAACGAGGTTCACGACTTCATGAGCAAGTTCGGCAGGGATTTCGAGGTGAAGTGGGGCATAGCTTTCGACCCGTCTCTTGGCAAGCAGGTTAAGGTTACTGTGCTGGCTTCGGGCTTCGGGTTGGCTAATGTGCCGTATATGGAGGAATACCTCATACGCAATGGCGGCGATGAGTCGGAACGGGCGGCACAGGCTGCGGAAGAGGAGGAGAAAAAGGCGGAACGGCGCAAAAAATTCGGCTATGAGGACAAAAGCCGTGCAGGTGCTTACCGCCGCCCTCACCATGTTTTCCGCTTCAACGACGTTGACATTGACAACGACGACATAATATCGATGGTGGAACAGACACCGACGGCGCACCGCAGCAGCGCAATGTTGCGGCGCATATACGAGAAAAATTACGGCGGCGCGGTGGCGGAACATTCCAATGAGGCGGAGACACCGGCGGACACGGGTACGATAAAATTCTAAAAACACAAATACAATGGCATTGTTTGAACAGATTAGCAAAGACATAATGGCGGCAATGAAGGCGCACGACAAGGTGCGTCTTGAGGCATTGCGCAACATCAAGAAGAATTTCATAGAGGCAAAGACCGCTCCCGGGGCAAACGATGAACTGTCGGACGATGCGGCCTTGAAAATTCTTGCCAAAATGGCAAAGCAGGGGAAAGACACGGCGGCTTTGTATCGCGAGCAGAACCGTGCCGACCTTGCCGAAGAAGAGGAAGCGCAGGTGAAGGTGATAGAGGCGTATTTGCCGAAACAGCTTTCGGACGAGGAAGTGGAGAAAGAGGTTGCTGCGATAATAGCAAGCGTTGGCGCAACGTCCATGCGCGACATGGGAAAGGTAATGGGTGCTGCAACAAAATCGCTTGCCGGCAAGGCCGATGGCAAGAAAATATCCGAGATAGTCAAGAAACTTCTGGCATAACAGGCATAATCAGGCTTGTGCCGATTATGCTACGGTTTTGGTGGCGTATGCGATATGTCCCAACGGTTCTGTTTTTTTACAGATATTCTTTGCGATAAATGTATAAGGGCGTGTGCAAATGCACACGCCCTGTTTTTTGCCTTTTTAGCCAATTCTTGCGGTTACGCTTGCGATTTTTGTGGAGGTCTTGAGACAATAGAGAGACTGTGTATTTCATCAGATTGCCGTCAATCGCCGAAATTGCGTAAAGTCTTGTCTTACAAAAGTTTGCGCCGCAAAGCTATGCAAAGTATAACGTTCTGTCTTTCAGTGTGATGCAAGGTGTGAAAACTATGTCCTATATAGAAAAAATTATATCAGACATAATTCAA
>CAVCON010000176.1:0-4701 GCA_963603805.1 Oscillospiraceae bacterium | reverse complement strand
CGGTGGCATACAGGGCGTATGCAATACGCCCCTACATATATACCGTTGCAATCAACAGACAACATACACCGTTCATATAATTTCCGCAAAAGCAAAACGCTTGTCTTTTCCCCAACGCCCCCAAAACGACATAGGACATAGGAAAAACTATGTCCTATGTAGAAAAAATTATATCAGACATAATTCAAACTACATCAGACCTTTTTTCGTCTTTTTCAAGCCCTTGAAAAACAAAACGTTACCGCAGAAAGTCTTTTTTATGGGTATAACTTTGGAAATCATCGTATTACGCTATCCATGCCGCACTTGCAGTTTCACACAAAACCAACCTACGGCATAATAAAGAAGAACAGCACTGTTATCGCAATCTTAAACCGGATGAAAATATATTGTAACAGTATTTGCCCCGTATTATGGTTTTCGTATATTTGCAAAACTTGGAGTACAAACAAGGCCGAATATCATGAAAGTAAACCATAGAATTTCAAGGGTTTTAGGCGTTTCGCATTTGCTTCGCCTTAGCAATGTCGTTTTGTTAATTATTGTTTTCAGCGTGCTTTCATGCGGCGAAAACGGCAAATACAGCCAAGCCGCATTCCGCGTTGACTCTTTGCAGGTTTCCACAAAAAGAGTCGCTCCTGCGGACTCAATTATTTTGGAGCTGTCATACAACCAGAGTTGCCCATACCCTTATGGCGGCGGTTATGCAATTATGGGCTATAACGCCCAAGCCCACGCCTTGGACATATTCACAGACTCCGCAACCGTTGGTAGAATACAGCTTGACCATCATGGGGAAAACGCCATTGCAGGGAGGGCGGCGGCAATCACCTCGATAAGCGCGGACTCTATCTGGCTGTACGACCACATTGCGTTTTACCTCATCGACAGCAAGGGCAAGGTTCTCCACAAGCACAAGGACAACAGGCAGATTTTCCTTGACGCGAACTATGCCATGCAGACGGCAAACATGGGGTGGTACGGCGGAAATGTGCTGCTTTACCCTGTGGATGTCAAGGGAAAGTTCTATATCGAGCATTACAGCCTGAAGGACAAGAGGGTGGTAAAGGAGACACCGCTCGACTTCCCCGACTGCAACAAGGACGGCAAGAACCTGTATGCCGACATGAAGTACCCCAACGTCAGCTTCTCTGGCGGCAAGGTGATTTACAACTATCCCTACGACTCCGGCATTATGACAATAGACCTGGCATCGGGCGAACGGCGCAAATACAAAGCCCCCTCGCGCTTTGCCGACACCAGCCTCAAGCCCTACAAGGGAGCGAACAGTATGCAGGACTGGCTTAACTACAACTGGGGCAACGCCCACTTCTTCGAGGTGGCATATCTCCCGAAGTTAGGGCTGTATGCAAGGCTCATGCTCGGCGGGATAGATGTGGGGAAACACAAGGACAGGAACTCTGTTGTGGATGCGCGCAAACTGTATGTGTCGTTTATGGACGCGGATTTCAATGTTGCAGGGGAATTTCAGCTGAAGGAGAAAAGGTACAGCAATTTCCACGGCTGGTGCGCGATGCCGGACGCAATAGCCGTATATGTTGACAACCTTTTGGACGACAAGGTGTACGAGGATATTGTTCTCGATAAAATCACCCCGGTTGTGGCGGAATGACAAGCATAATGCGCTTTTTACAGCACACTTTGTCGCAAACCTAAATTGAACGAGAATAATCGTGATTGCATTTGTTTTGCATTTATCACATAAGACATTATAATAACTACATTCAACAAAATGAGAAAGCTGCTAATATTTCTGTTTCACTTGGTGCTTGTAATTCTTGTCGCCACATCCTGCGGTGGTGGGGTTGCGCCTGATGTTAGGGAGTTCAAATTAGAAAAGACGGACTACAAGGATTGGGCTAAGCTATTAGACGTGGAGAGCGTGGCGCAGTTACAGGAAAACGACAGCAACCTGATGTCTTTCGCCCTAAAGTGCATTTTCACAAATGACTGCATCGTATTTTGGGAGTATAAGGCGAAAAAATCTACACTTTTTCGTACAACGGCAAGTTCTTGCGCCAGATAGGGCGCATGGGGCATTCCGCTTCGGAATACACAAACATTGATGATATTTGCATGAGCGGCAACGACTCCGTTATGATGCTGTTGGATAACCGTGGAGTGGTATGTTATGACGTGAACAGCGGAAAGTTTGTCGGTCGGAAAAGACTTTTCTCCCAGAAATTCGGAGAGTACCAGCGGATTGCCCCTGTCGGAAATTCGGAATTTCTGTGTTCCACGTATAGTGAAACCCCAAGCAGCATTGTTTTGGACTGCCCGAAAGGGCAAGTGGGGCTGCGGGAAGGCAAAAGATTTCATTTGGGCACAGATTGCTTCTACAAGTATAAGGATAATTACAGGGTTGTCTCTGACTATGGGGACTTTTACATTGACAGCTATGAGAATGGAAAGCTCAAAACTCTCTACAAGATTGATTTAGGGGCGCAGGCACTTCCGGAGGATGTACTGCCAAAGACATCAAAGGAATTCGACATATCATATAACAGTCCAGAATACTTCAAGTGTATATCATATGCTTATGAAACCGACGGCTGGTTGTTTCTACGACTTACTGGACCAAATCAGGAATATTACGCTGCATTCATCAACAAGCGCAACGGCGCATACGCACTTGGCGAGGAAAATCCCAATTTGGGATTGATTATGTATGGAGCTAAGGATGACTGTTTTTTCGCGCTGATTTACCCGGAATTTGCAGAGTAAGGTTCATTGGGGCGGAAAATTTTGGAGAAGTACAACGTCACAAATAACAGCCCTGTTGTCGTAAAACTCAAATTGAATGAAAATATTTTGCGATAACATTTGCTCCATACTACGGTTTTCGTATATTTGCAATCTAAACTAATCAAATAAAAGCGACAACAGAAACAGGAGGTACAGATACAAGGCTTTTAGTCTTACGCAACCTTTCTGTTTTCGAATACAAAATTAACCATTATGAGAACAATAGTATCTGCTAAAAGCCTTTGCGTGCTGATTTGCTGCTCTGTGGCTTTTCTTCTGACAGGATGCAAGAAGAAATACGACGTGGCGAGGGAGAATATGGCGTTTGAAAAGGTGATATACCAAAAGACACCTCCCAAGGAGTGCATTCTGGACAGCGGCAAAAGCAAAATCGTGGCAACGTCTGCCGCCGCCAACGGTTTCGTCATTGTTGACAGCCTTATGTTTGTTGCAACCATGCGCGACAACGGAATGGTGGAGGCACTGTCGCTTGACGATTTTTCCTCAAAGGGCAGCTTCATAAACAAGGGCAAAGCTTCGGGCGAGCTGACATGGAATATAGACCTTACACTGAACACTACATTCACGAAAAAGGACGGTTCGCTGTACGCTACTGTTTATGACAGCGCGGGAAAGATATATTCCGTAAACATAAGCGACTGGCTGAACGGCGGAAAAGCCGATATGAAAGAAATATGCAAGGGCGTGGATATACCGCAACCCGCCTTTTGGGTCAAGCAACTGGCAGACTCCACCGTAATCGCAAGGGTGATGGCCGACGGACAGACCGCCCAGAAAAGAATACTTATAAAAGACGGAAAGACAAGCGGCATAAAGAACATGGGCTTCGCCGACGGTTTCACCGTACCCCCGAAAACGGACTACAACCTGCTGTCCACCCTCGTCGGCGTGTCTCCCGACGGCACAAAATGCGTGGAGGCGATGATGGGCTTCAACTACATCAACGTATATTCGCCATTCAGCGGAGAGGGCTTCACGATATGCTGCGGCAACAGGCTCGACAAGCTGAGCGATGCGCTGGCAACGCCAAGACACGAAAGGAAGTATATGTTTGCCGACGTGCGCACATACGACTTCGGCTTTGCCGTGCTGAAATTCGACACGGACGACATCACATACCAAAAAGGCGGGGATTTCAGCCCCTCCATACTCCTGTTCAAATGGGACGGGGAGACGCTTGGCGAGCTGAAGCCAAACGTGCATTTCAGCTGCTTCGACATAGACGTGAGAACCGGCAAGCTCTATTTGCTGGACGATGACAGCAAGCTGAGACAATTTGACCTGCCGGCAGAATTGTAAGGAAGGAGCATAAGGACTTTATTTTGAGGGCATGGAATGTCCATGCCCTCAAAATAAAATTCTTCCCGACCCCACAATAAAACGCACTGCCTGTCGGCAAATCGCGCCTTTTCCCAACAACGCAAGTATTGTTTTTTGCGCGAACAGTCTGCACGGTTCACGCGGTGGTGTTATGGCAACGGTCAGCGGTGCGGACGATAGCGTGCAGGGTATATGCCATACGCAACACAAATACATAAACACAAATTAACAAGAAAATTCCACCGCCGTAGGGGCGTATTGCATACGCCCTGAATTGCGCCGATTTGCAATGTTGTTGCGACGGTTCGCGATGCGGTTCAAGCGGTGGCATACAGGGCGTATGCAATACGCAGCACAAACACGCAGCACCCAATTAACCAATAAATTGCACCAATTGTAGGGGCGTATGGCATACGCCCTGAATTGCGCCGATTTGCAATGTAGTGGCGGCGGTTTGCGGCGCGGTTCATGCGGTGGAGTAAAGGGCGTATGCAATACGCCCCTACAAATCCCGCAAAACCCAAACCCCAAAAACAACATTTGATGTAGGAAAAACTATGTCCTATGTAGAAAAAATTATATCAGACATAATTC
>CAVCON010000175.1:0-4716 GCA_963603805.1 Oscillospiraceae bacterium | reverse complement strand
GTATTGCATACGCCCTGTATGCCATCGCCTGAACCATGCCGCAAACCGCTATCACAACATTGCAAATACGCGCAATTCAGGGCGTATGCAATACGCCCCTACGGAGGCGCAATTTCTTGGTTGATTGTTGTTTGTGTATTTTCCCTGTATATGGCATACATCCTTTATGCCATCAAATGAAGCACATCGTAACAAACATCACCAAGATTCCATATCATTGCAAAATCGGCGCAATCCGGGCGTATGCAATACGCCCCTACGGCGGTGCAATTCATTCATTAACCACACATTAATCATTCACTGAAACATTATACTTTCACCCACCCAAACGTACAAGCACATAAAATATTGATAATAACAAAAAAGGAACTTCGCATTGAAGTTCCTTTTGATTTTGAGGTGCCAAGCAGATTCGAACTGCTGTAGACGGTTTTGCAGACCGTTACCTAGCCACTCGGTCATGGCACCATTGTATTGTTTGCGGGTGCAAAAGTAAGAAATTAAGCCGAAACAGCCAAACGCCGCCTAAAATTTCTTTCCTGCAAATATCATTTTAGCCGTAAGGAGAATGATTTTCATGTCCCCCCAAAGCGAGCGCGTCCTCAAATATTCAAGGTCCATGTTGAGGCGTTGCAGCATCTTTTCCATTGTGTCGGTATATCCGTTGAAAAGTGTCGCCATTGACGTAAGCCCCGGACGCATCAGGTATATAAAGCGATACCTTGCGTCTCGCTCCATTATCTTGTCGATGAAAATTTTCCTTTCGGGGCGCGGCCCGACTATGCTCATGTCGCCCTTTAACACATTAAGCAACTGCGGAAGTTCGTCAAGGTGGTGGACGCGCAGGAACTTGCCGAAGCCGGTAACGTGCGCCTTGTCCTCGCATGGCGTAAGTCGTGGACCGTTGTCCTCAAAGTCCTCGCTCAGCGTGCGGAACTTGTAAATCATAAACGGTTTGCCGCCAAGCCCTATGCGCTCCTGCTTGAAAATGACGCTGCCTTTTTCGGTCAGTTTCAGTCTCAACGCTATATACAAGTACAGCGGCGTTGACAAAAGCATGACCAATGCCGCCCCGACAAAGTCGCCCAGTCGCTTCACCGCCTTTGCCAGAGCGCACATATTGTCAACCATTTCGGTTGGTGCGCTGCCAGTTTCAATTGTTTTTATATTTTGCACTCTCTTAGATGTTCCTTTTAATAATATATAACTTTGCGTTACTCTTTTTATTGTGCCGGCACTGATTATTTGGGGTGCTTTAACGGTTTCAGTACAATTTCGGAACGCAATGCGTCTTGCGAGGAATAAACCACCGTGGCGTATTTTCGCAGCAATTCATTCAATTTTCCGCCAAACAGACCTTCGACAAACGGTGTTTGCGCAATGGAGTTCGGAAAGGCTTTTGCATAGCACAGTTTGCCTTTTGCATCATGAGGAAAGTCATGCTGCACGCCTTCAGCGGCTTTCCCGACCACCTTTGCGCCGTAACGGCATAAAAGCCGGCCGTCCTTCCTCACGCCAAACTCCAAACTCTTTCCGTTGACCGCACACCTGTAACCTCCGTCCGAAGTCTTTTCCAATTTGCCTTGGGGATTGTCCGTTTTCCATTGGGAAATGTCGTCAAGAAACGAGGCATCCTTTATATCTGCCACAAGCGAAAAACTCATATCGCCTTTTTCACCGATGCCGTCAAGCGACAAAAGCGCGTCGCCGTCAATACCGCCGATTATTTTCCCGAAATCCGACACAACATTCATAGCCGCCCAAATTCCCTTTGCCGATTTGTCGGCACGGAGACGTTCGGTGAGTTTTCCTCCGTCAACACCCATCAGCATATAAGCCATTGAGCCGTCCGCCAGTCGTTCCCCATCCATTCCGCCCCTATACGGTTTCAGTTCAGACGGCTTAGGCAATTCGCCGCCATCCGCCGCCGTCAGTCTGTTCTTCATTATAATTTCTCCGCCCGCGCCAAACGAGCAGGAAGATTCAAGCAAAACAGAATCCGCGTCCGCCTCTCCCGAAACTTGCAGGGACAGCATGGTGCGCAATACTGACGGCAAAGACGAAAGCCGCGCCACGAGTTTTGCGCCGCCCGACATCTTCTCTAATCTGCCAAACAATTCGCTGTTGCCAATACCACCGCCGCTTTTGAACATCGCGCTTACCGTGCGGCGCATAAAAGGCAGCTCGCCCGCCACCACAGGCCCGATGACAAGCAACGCATCGCCGTTCCATGCCACCTGCCAGTTCGATTTCCACAAAGCCCAATGCAAACCCGAGCTGTTGTCCCTCTGCGAAAACTCCTTGGATGCCGAAACCGCATTCAGCACATCCTTGTCATCGTCCACCGCCACAACAACGCCATAATAGCCGTTGGGGGATATGAATGCGTAAGCCGGTTGCGTGAAGTCTATCCCGGACGTGAACGGCAGGACATTCTTCATGCCGTCCAAGCCATTCTCCGTTTCCGCCGCTATCTGCGCGAAATCAAACGAGGCGACAGCCGGCGATGTTTCGGGAATAATGTCATAATAAGCCTTGTCGCACGATGACAAAGCCACGGCAAGCACCACGGCATAGAGACTTTTGAAAAAACTGCGCGTCGCGTTCATTCCAAAACCGCTGACATTTTAGAGTTTTTCAAGTTCATAAGCATAACGGAATACAATGCCGCCGTTTCCGTGCGCAAACGGCTCTCGCCCAAACTCACGGGAACAAAGCCGTTGCGTATTGCGAGTTCCACTTCTTCGGGGGCGAAATCTCCCTCCGGACCAATGACCACCGTCTTGCTGCCGCCACCCATCACCGCCGGCAAATAGCAGCGCGGCGAAGCCACGGTGATTTCCCCGGAAAGCTCCCGGCAAACCTCCTCGTTAAGACAGTGGGCTATGTATTTCTCACCCGAAATGTCGGGACGCGCAACAAATTCCCTGAAAGGCGCAAGGGCGTTCACCCTCGGCATTTGCGCCTTGTGGCTCTGCTTCATTGCCGACACGACGATGCGCTCAATCCTTTCGGGCTTCAAAACCCTGCGCTCCGAAAAGCGGCAGTCTATAAAGGATATTTCGTCAACGCCAATCTCCACGGCTTTCTCCACGAGCCATTCCGTGCGGTCCATGTTTTTTGTCGGGGCTACGGCAAGATGAAGATGCCCGTTCCACGAGTTTTCCACCTTCTTTGCGCCAATAATGTTGTACTGGCACGAACGCGAAGAAACACCCGCCACCTCGGCATCATAAAAACAGCCGCTGCCGTCGGTTATGACAATGCGGTCGCCCACGCCCAGGCGCAGCACTTTCACGGCATGGCGGGCCTCCTCGTCGGGAAGTTCGCTTTGCACCCCCGCGTCAGGCACATAGAAATAATGTATTTCCTTCATCGTTGCACAAACAATCGTGCAAAGTTACTCAAAACTTTCCTAACCCCGAATACGCAAAAAGGGATTGGGACTTTGCAGCCCAATCCCCTTGTATGCAATTATTTTTATCAGAAACTGTTTTAATTTTTTCGTCTCATGATTTGGAATGTATTTTTGAGGCAGGTCCGTCTTTCTGATGAGGAAGATAGCGGGCTATCTGACGAAGAAGAGGGGCGGACATGACCAAAAAGACGTTCAAAGCATAGGCGGGAACTACGGTAATAGCATTGTCTCTATATAAAAAATCAAAACAGTTTCTCAGTTTCCGGCAGCCCGCATCTGCTCCAAAAGCTCGCGCTGTCGGTCGTTGAGCGAAGCCGGCATGGTTATGTTGTAAGTGATTATCATGTCGCCATATGTGCCGTTGCCCTTGTCATACCCCTTACCTTTAAGGCGCACCTTAGCCCCCTGCTGGGTGCCGGGCTTTACGCGCAGGCGCAGCTTGGAACTTTGGGTCTGCAACATAATCTCGCCACCGAGCAGTGCCGTATATATGTCAATGTTGACAGTTGCGTGTGCATCCGTGTCCGGCTTTGAGCCAAAGCCGGAACCGCAAGACCCGAAACCGCCGCACGAGCGCGAACTCCTGCGCCTCGCCCCTCCGAAAAGCTGCTCGAAGAAACTCGAGAAACCGCTGCCGCCACCGCCGCCAAACTGGCTGAAGTCAAAACCGCCGAAATCAGAGGAAGCACCTCCCGCACCGAAGCCGCCGGCTTTCTCGTATGCATCCGCCTGTTCCCAGCTTTCGCCATATTTGTCATACTTCTTGCGCTTTTCGGGGTCGCTCAACACATTGTTAGCCTCGTTCAAAGCCTGAAACTTGGCTTTCGCCTTCGGGTCGTCAGGATGCAAGTCGGGGTGGAACTGCTTGGCACGGCGCATATAAGCCGCACGAATGTCCTTTTGCGGAGTATCCTTTGGGATACCCATTATCTTGTAATAATCTATGAATGCCATATTTTCTGAACTCCTTTCCTTTATGCCACTGCAAAAGAAATGCCACAGGAACAAATGCGCCAAACAATCTTCACCCACCCACCACTCATAAATGTACAAATAACAATTAGCCAACAAATTGCACCGCTTGTAGGGGCGTATTGCATACGCCCTGAATTGCGCTGATTTGCGATGTTTCGGCGGCGGTTTGCGGTGCGGTTTATGCGGTAGCGTACAGGGCGTATGCCATACGCCCCTACAAATCCCGCAATACAAAAACTAATCGCCCTCTTTCAAAATCCCCGAAAAATACATCGGATGTAAGAAAAACTATGTCCGATGTAGAAAAAATTATGTCTGATATA
>CAVCON010000174.1:0-4809 GCA_963603805.1 Oscillospiraceae bacterium | reverse complement strand
GTATATATGTAGGGGCGTATGGCATACGCCCTTTACACTACCGTATGAACCGCACAGTAAACCGCCGCCGCAATATTGCAAAGCGGCGCAATTCAGGGCGTATGCCATACGCCCCTACGGCGGTGCATTTTTCTGATTAATTGCCGTTTATGTATTTACTTTGCATATTGCATACGCCATATACGCCACTGCGTAAACCGCACCGCAAATGTGTTCGCTAAATCCGTATGCACGCTTTGCAACCTCCTTGGGACATTTGTTTTTAATGCCGTGGCAACGCCCCGAATGCGCGTTGTGGGATATTTTTCGTTGATATTTGTTTGCATTTGCCACGATAATGTTACCTTTGTACTTGAATTTATCGACTTGTGATGAACAATACTGATAGTTTGAGGGCATACACCGCCCTCCATTCCAAAGAAACCCTTAACAAAGCCGCAGACAACATAAGAATGCTGACTGCTGCAATGGTTGAACGCGCAAATTCGGGGCATCCGGGTGGGGCTATGGGAGGAGCAGACTTCATAAACGTGCTTTTCTCGGAGTTTATGGTTTACGACCCTGACGAGCCTATGTGGAAATGCCGCGACAGGTTTTTCCTCGACCCGGGACACGAAAGCGCAATGCTCTATTCCACCCTAATGCTCACGGGACGCTTCACCATGGACGAGCTGAAGCAGTTCCGCCAGTGGCAGTCGCCCACGCCGGGACATCCCGAAGTGAACCAGGCAAGAGGCATAGAGAACACTTCCGGTCCGCTGGGACAGGGACACACCTTTGCCGTTGGCGCGGCAATTGCGGCAAAATTCCTCGCAGCGCATACGGGCAACAAATCGTTTGAAAAAGAGAAAATCTACACATACATCTCGGACGGCGGCATACAGGAGGAGATTTCACAGGGAGCGGGAAGGCTCGCCGGCTATCTCGGTCTCGACAATCTTGTAATGTTCTACGACTCAAACGGCATACAGCTTTCCACCGCGTGCGAAGACGTGAGCGCGGAAGACACGGCTATGAAATACCGCGCATGGAACTGGAACGTGCTCGAAATAGACGGCAACGACTGCGAGGCCATTCGCGGGGCTTTGCTCGCCGCACACGAGGAACACAACCGCCCCACCCTGATTATCGGCAAATGCGTAATGGGCAAGGGATGTCTGCGTGCCGACGGCTCGTCATACGAAAACGACTGCGGAACACACGGATGCGCCCTCGGAGCGGGAGCATACGAAAACACCATAAAGAACCTTGGCGGCGACCCGGAGAACCCGTTTGTTGTGTGGAAGGAGACCGAAACGCTCTATGCCGAACGCAAGCTCGAACTGAAGGAACTTGTGGCGCAACGGCGCAAGGAAGAGGGCGAATGGGCTGCGGCAAATCCCGAAAAGGCAAAGAAACTCGATGACTGGTTCGCTAACCGCCTGCCCGAAATCGATTGGGAAACCATTGAGCAGAAGCCCGGGAAAGCCACCCGCGTGGGTTCGCAAATTGTACTTACGCGCCTTGCCGAAAGAGTTGAGAACATGGTATGCTCGTCGGCAGACCTTTGCAACTCCGACAAGACCGACGGTTTCCTTAAAAAGACCCACGAGATACACAACGGCGACTTCACCGGGAACTTCCTGCAAGCCGGCGTAAGCGAACTGACAATGGCGTGCACGCTTATGGGCATGACGCTCCACGGAGGCGTGATAACCGCCATGGGAACGTTCTTCGTGTTCTCCGACTACATGAAGCCCGCAATAAGAATGGCGGCACTCATGGAACTGCCTGTGAAATTCGTTTGGAGCCACGACGCTTTCCGCGTGGGTGAGGACGGTCCCACCCACCAGCCTGTTGAGCAGGAGGCGCAAATACGCCTGCTCGAAAAACTGAAGAACCACAGCGGCAAAAACTCGCTGCTCGTGCTGCGCCCCGCCGATGTGAACGAAACAACAGAGTGCTGGCGCATGGCAATGGAGAACTCGCAAACCCCCACCGCGCTTATTTTCTCGCGCCAGGCTGTTGGCAATCTTCCCGAAAGCACAGACTACTCCCAGGCCGCAAAGGGCGCATACGTCGTTAAAAGCGTGGAAAACCCTGCATGCTATGCCATAGCGTCCGGCTCGGAGGTGTCAACGCTCATTGAGGCTTCGGAGATTCTTGAGAAAGAAGGCATAGGCATCAACATTATAAGCTGCCCGAGCGAAGGGCTTTTCAAGACACAGAGCAAGGAATACCGCGAAAGCGTGCTGCCTACAGGCGCAAAGGCATACGGTCTCACAGCCGGCTTGCCCGTTACGCTTGAAAGTCTCGTGGGAATAAACGGATACGTACACGGACTTGACAGCTTCGGACAAAGCGCACCATACAAAGTGCTTGACAAAAAGTTCGGATTTACTCCCGAATTTGTGGCGGAAGACATTAAGAAATACATTTCAAGCAAATGAGCAACGAAAAGATTATAATTGGACTGGCTTCTGACCACGCAGGTTTCCAACTGAAGCAATACGTAAAGGAATATCTCGCCGCACGCGGATATGAAAGCGAGGACTACGGATGTTTCAACGAGGACTCGTGCGACTATCCCGACTATGCCCACAAACTTGGCGGCGCAATCGACAACGGCGGCATTGTAACAGGGATAGCCATCTGCGGCACAGGTCAGGGAATGGCTATCTCGCTCAACAAACATCCCCATGTGAGGGCTGCGCTCTGTTGGTCGCCAGAAATTGCACACATGGCGCGTCTGCACAACAACGCAAACATACTTGTGATGCCTGGGCGGTATGTTTCCGAAGAGGAGGCAAAATCTATCATGGACGAGTTTTTCGACACGGCATTTGAAGGCGGACGACACGAACGCCGTGTGGCGAAAATTCCGCTTGACAAGTAACATTAACAACATAACGAAGCACGGATGCAGGCTAATGTTTGCATCCGTGTTTGGTTTATGTACCGTTTCCTTACACGAGTTCGGGATAAAGCACTTCTGAAATTCAGACAGGATTGCGCCGTTTTACAATATTGCCGCAACAGTTTGTTTTGTTTGGGCGGTATGATTCTATTTGCACCTCCGTAGGGGCGTATTGCATACGCCCTGAATTGCGCGGATTTTGCAATGTTGCGGCAGCGGTGTACGATGTGGTTCGAGCGGTGGAGTAAAGGGCGTATGCAATACGCCCCTACAAACGGCGCAATGCAAAAAATAATTTCCCTTTTCAAAATCCTCCGAAAACTACATAGGACATAGAAAAAACTATGTCCTATGTAGAAAAAATTATATCAGACATAATTCAAACTACATCAGACCTTTTTTTCGCCTTTGCAAGCCTTTGAAAAACAACAACTTGCAAGAAAAACAAAACTTGCCGTAACACACAGATTACCAACGGATTGCATTTTTGCGCTGTATGCCGTACTTTTGCGGAAGAAAACTGGCGGCACAGCTATGTATGGTGGCAAATGGCAACTTTCGGCTTTAAGGAGCTATTATCCCGAACGTCAGGCATTTCCTTTCAGCAGTCCGTCAACGCTCCCCCACCGTTTTCAGGAATATGTCGTTCATTGACGGGAACAGCTCAGCAAAACTGTTGAGTTCTCCGAAACCCGCAAGCTCCGCAGCAAGTGCGGAATTTGACACACCGTCTTTTTTTGAAACTGTTATTTTGGTTTCGTTCCTGTCTGCCATGCATGAAAGCACGGAATACGCATTGCTTTTGGGCAACGCCACCGTCCCCTCGTATGAAACCGCATAAAGCCCCTCGCGGAACTTTCGGCGCACATCCTCCACATTACCGGCAAGCACCACATGGGATTTGTCTATTATTGCAAAGTCATCGCATACTTCCTCAACGCTCTCCATGTTGTGGGTTGAGTATATAATTGTATGCCCTTGGTCGCGCAGTTCGAGCATCTCCTTTTTGAGCAGCTGCGCATTCACCGGGTCAAAGCCGCTGAAAGGCTCATCGAAAATCAGAAGTTGAGGCTCGTGTACCACGGTTATCACAAACTGCACCTTCTGCTGCATGCCTTTTGACAGTTCCTCAAGTTTTCTGTCCCACCACGAAAGTATTCCGAGCTTTTCAAACCATTTTCTCAGCCTTGCCTGCGCCTCGCGCCGCGAAAGCCCTTTGAGCATGGCGAGATACGTTGCCTGTTCGCCTACCTTCATCTTTCGGTAAAGTCCGCGCTCTTCGGGTAAGTAGCCAATAAGGGCAACATCCTCGGCAGTCATTTCATGTCCGTTGAACACAATTTGCCCACTGTCGGGAGCGGTTATACGGTTTATTATCCTTATAAGCGTGGTTTTGCCAGCCCCATTCCTGCCGAGCAATCCGAATATCCTGCCTTCCGGCACGTTTATGCTCACATCGTCAAGGGCTGTGTGGTTTGAAAAACGCTTCACCACGTTGCGCACTTCGAGAAAATGATTCATTGGCTTCGTTGTCTGTTTGCTGCAAATTTATAAAAAACGCGCCAAATGCTTGGCAAACCGTGAAGTTTCGGCACACGATTGTTATTTTTTGCATCCAAAATTTGTATTTTCGCAAATAAAACCTCTCGGAAATGAAAAAAAGCAGACTGACCGCCATTTTCGCGGCGGCACTGGCGTTGTGCGCCTGCGGAGATAAAAAGGAGAACGTGGCAAGCGTAGCCCCCACAGAACCGGAAGCAAAAAGCGGCATGCAGGAAATAATGACAGATGCCGCACGCAAGACCTGCGACACCCTGGAATGGAAAGGCGCAAAAACGCTTGTGAAAATCAGCCGCACGCCTGACGACGACGGACAAACGGTTACGGACGAGGACAACATCAAGTACGTTGAC
>CAVCON010000173.1:0-4858 GCA_963603805.1 Oscillospiraceae bacterium | reverse complement strand
GGCTTACGCAATACTGAAACATCAAAAGTTCCAATTTGCTGTGCAATGATGTGCGCCCACCTTGGCAGTCTTGGCAGGGCAGACTAAATTATGAACTATTATAATTTGTCAGCCCATAATCCTGAACCCTTATTACCTTAAAATGATTTCATGTGAATGAAAAGCTTATGGCAACTATATCAATAACTTGGATTCTGTTTTAATTTCTTGTTTAAATCCAGACATCTTTGTGGTATTGGGAAAACCGTTGTAAACCCGGTAGACTCCTTTTCTAATGGAGTTCTTTGATCATATGCCTTGGTATATTTGCCAAAACGGATGAGATCTTGACGTCTCCAACCTTCCCAAACCAATTCCAGCAGACGCTCCTTTAGAATGTTGTCCAAATTGGCTTCCACATGAGGCATTCCTACTCGGTCTCTTATAGCGTTCAGCTCTATTGAACCATCCTCGCCATTGCGAACTTTCGCCTCGGCTTCCATCAACAGCGCGTCACCATATCTGAAAAGGACGATATCGTTGTCAACCTGCCGTCCGTCCGAATAGGCGGTTCGGTCAACCTCGTATTTGCCTACACGGGCACCTGCCGTTTGTTTATACGGACTGTCACTTAGATTCAGCTTCAATTCCAGTGGCATATACACCAAAGGCTTTCCGTTGTCTAGATATATCTTCTTTCCGTCAACAAGCACGGTATCTGCATAGAAGTTTATCTTGAATCTATTGTCAACATGATCAGTTCCGTAACCGAAAGCCTTGACGGTTGAAATAGTTGCACATGTGCCGTTTTCAGAAGAACCACCATAAGCTCCACCATGTTTGTAGTGGCGTGAGCGGTAAAGATAGTGGTATTCGTTCAAATATAAGTTCTTGTCCAAAGGGATTGTGAAGATGTTCTCCTTGGAATTTTCATTATGAACCGCAAAGTTCGATGCGTAGTCACTCTCCAACTCATAGCCTTCTTGCCGCAGTTGCTCGCAATACCAGATGCAGGTTTCCCAAGCGTTCTTTTTCTCGCCATTCACATTGAAGTAAATGCTTTTCCCGTCCTGACGCTTGCCGTCGGTCCAGTTATCATCCGTATATATTTCCGCATTCAAGGCAAGCTTTGCAAGCAGGAAGTTTGCGACCGGGCGTGTCACACGTCCGTAATAGTTCCCCTCCTTGTTGGAATGCTCATCGGCGAGCTGTGGGGCAACATCCTGCAACTCGTCAACAATAAACTTGAATACCTCACTTCTTTCGCTTTGCGTTACCTGCTCCAATTTCACGTCGTATGATGTCACGATAGGAACACGCCCGAACATATCCATCGCATAATAGTAGAACAAGGCTCGTACAGCTCTTACCTCTGCCGTGAAATCTCTTGTCTGTTCTGCAGAAAGCAGACTCTTATGGCTGTCAATGATAGAAAGCGACTGGTTAGATATAACAATTACCTTGAAGAGATATTTCCATACATTATATAAATTAATATCATTGGCATTCCAGTTGTGCTGATACATGTTCTCCCACAAACCGCCATCATACCAGTCTCCACCACGGATAGGAATCATTGCCTCGTCAGTGGTCAAGGTATTGTAGTCGTAAATACCCCGACAAGTTCCCTGAAGCCCTTCCGACTCCTGATTGCTCCCTATGTAGTTGTACAGGGAAGCTACTGCGTTTTTGTATATATTATCAGCATTGTTGTAGATTGCCTCCTGGTCCAGCTGGTCTTTGGGATGCTCATCCAGACAGCTGCTGAAACAAAGCATTAACGGGGCTGCTAATATGCATTTAATAATAGTCTTCATACTCTTTTCGTTTTAAAATTGTACACTCAGTCCCAATGAGTAAGTACGGTATAATGGATAGTTGCGCTTGTCGTCAATACCCATCGTACTGTTGACAACATAGCTATTTATCATTGGTGTCAAACCTTTATATCCGGTGATTGTTCCAATGTTGCTAATGTTGCATGATACACGCAAGGAACGAATAAGCTTGCTCCTCAAAGGCACATTGTAGCCTATTGTCAGATGCTCGAAGTTCAGGTAGTCACCTTTTTCAAGCCAGTAGTCAGAGACTCTCTGGTCTATGATGTTCTTCTTTGGAGCATCCTTAAAGACATTGTAGTCTGGGAAGCAAGCCATGCTTGTGTAAGCCAGTCCTGTTCCGTTGAAAATCTTGTGCCCGAATGCTCCATTCATCTGTATGGAGACATAGTAATTCTTGTATCTGAAACTGATGTTTGAGCCAAGGATCACTTTTGGTGTGGCTTGTCCTGCAATGTATCGGTCGCCTCCGTCGCTCAAATCCACCTTGCCATTATGATCAAGGTCCTCTATGTCGTAAGAATAGCTGCCGTTCTCGTTCTTGACAAGTCCCTTGCAATGGGGTAGGTAGAAAACGCCAAGCGGCTGTCCAACTATCTGATAGACCACGTTGTTGTCGCCGCCATTTTGACCAGCACCATCCAATGATCCAATAGCGGTGATGTTCGCTGCCGACATGTTCATTCCATTGTAATCACCACTTAGCGAGATAAGTTTGTTGCTTTGAAACGACAGATTCATATTGATGTTAAGATCCATGTCCTTCTTGCTTATTGGCTGCACGGACAAGCCCAGTTCAAATCCGCGGTTTGACATTGAACCGATGTTTGCCAGCAATGTATTGTATGCGAATGGTGGAACCGGAACCTCATAGGCATAGAGCATGTCGGTGGTCTTGGAATAGTAATACTCCGCTGTAAGCATAAGCCTGTTGGCAAAGAGACCAATGTCCGCACCGAGGTTAAACGTTGTCTTCGTTTCCCACTTCAAGTCAGGATTGTTGTTTCTTACCATACCAAGGGTTACTGTCGGAGAATTCTTAATCGGAACAATGCCTGTCTGCCTTACAGTATTCATGGTTGTGTAGGCTGTGATACCGCCAAGATTGCCGGCCTGTCCCAGACCCGTGCGGAGTTTAAGCACTGACAGCGGTTTTATGTTGGCAAGGAAGCTTTCCTTCTTCATGTCCCAAGTGAATGATACAGATGGGAAGAATCCCCATGTGTTGTTGTCACCAACCATTGACGATCCGTCACCGCGTGCATTAACTGCTAAGGTATATCTGTCAAGCAGATTATAAGTAATGCTTCCCATTACAGAAGCCAGAGACTGGTCTTCGTAAGTACTTTCTGTTCCACCATACGGACGGGCTGCCGTCGCACCGAGATTGTCGTAATGAAAATCGTTTGTAGGTATGCCCTTGGCATACACCCAGAAAGCTGTTTTTCTCAGCTTTCTGTATTCACTGCTTACTCCAGCAGAGACCTTATGTATGCCGAACCCTTTGTTGAAATCAAGAGATACATTGCCAAGCCATTCCTCTTTCTTGAACTCACCACGGTACACGTTGCCTTGTGCCCATACCCATGTCGGACAGAATTGTCCGTTTTCGGTAGAGCCATACAGGTAAGAGCCGAAGGTGGATACACGCCAGTTCTTATTGAAATCGTAGCTCAGCTTTATGTGTGCGTCAAAGTTCAAATCCTTGGAGTCGTTTTTCTCTTCAAGCAATATCCCGGGTGGGTTGACATGCGTTGCAGATTCGTTTTTCAGCCAGTTTCCATGCTCGTCAGTACCAGCAGGGAAAGTTGGATTCTGGCATGCTGCGGAATAGAACAGCATCTGCGTATCAAAGATGTCATGGTTCGTGAATGAAGTGCCAAACACTCCGAATTCTCCGGTTAGTCTGTCATTGAAGGCTTTCTGGGTTACATCAACTTTGGCTACAAAAACGTTATAGTTCATCTTCTTGATGATGGTGTTGTGGTCCATTACTCCGAAAGATGCACGATAGTTTGACTGTGGCGTACCTCCGCTGAATGCAAGGTAATGGTTGTTCACCATACCCGTGCGTGTTATCACCTTGTAGTTATCGGTATTGAACCCTCCGTTGTTGCAATAGATACCCAATGCCTTTGCTGTTGCAACATATTCAGCAGCATTGAGCATCTCCAGGTGTCTGTACATCTGCTCGAACCCCACATTACCCTCATACGAGATCTGGAATCCTCGTCCTGTGCCTTTCTTAGTTTTCACCTCTATAACACCAGACGCTCCACGTGAACCATACATGGCGGTCTCCGCAGCATTCTTTAATATACGAAAACTCTCGATGTCTGCAGGATAGATGGTTGATAGGGTAAGTACGTCAGAAGTGACACCATCAATCAGCACTAAAGGGTCATTGCCTCCGATGATGGAGGTTGTACCACGTACTCGCACACTATTGAGCATAGCCATACGATCCAGACCGTTGGATGTCACATTGACACCAGCAGCCTGACCACTCAACACGTCAAGGGCGTTGTTGGCCGCACCCTTGTTGGAATGATTTCCAACTATCTTTATTATATTACTTCCATTGTCAATGGAATCTTTCCGTTCTGCAGGAACTTGCTTTTGTGCATGAGCCAAAGAACTGCAAAAGAGCGCAATGAGAAGTAATGTAAAATCTTTTTTGCTCTTTGCCATTTCCTATTTCTTTTACTTTGGTTATGGATGATTTCCGATAAGCAAAGATAAGGTGCAATACATTAAAAAACGTATATAAACTCCAATATTTATGCATTATTAACGATAAAAATCGAAATATGTCGAGTAAATCTCTATCACAGCTGCACCTGCCCGAGAATATAACGATTCGTGGAGTTTTTTGAGAATGTAAAAAATTTGTGTTTTTCCATTATTACATCACAGGTCAGCAACCATTATTATATATTTGTATCTTAATATTATCGTATTAAAGAACAATGGTAAAAGTCATGAAATTTTTCAAATGTAGTCAATGTGGCTACGGATATTTTTGGCGTTCTCTCATAAAT
>CAVCON010000172.1:0-4911 GCA_963603805.1 Oscillospiraceae bacterium | reverse complement strand
TCCTATGTAGAAAAAATTATGTCTGATATAATTCAAACTACATCAGACCTTTTTTCTCTTGTTGCAAGCCTCTGAAAAACAACTCGTTATATAGAAATATTATTTTGTGATTATCGTCTTGAAAACCAATATGTTATGCAGTTTTGGCGATGTTTGCGGTTTCTTCAAACAGCCTTTTGCTTTCCAGACAGGGCAAGCAGTCCGAAGAATGTCAGTGCACCATTCAGCAGCAGGAGTTCGTAGCCAAAATGGTACGCCCACAGTTTCACTGCCAATATGTTTGCCGCATAGCACAACAGGGGTGCGGCAACCGCCACGTAGGGCACGAACCTGTCGGTTGGGGTGCGGCGTGTGAGCAGTCCGAATGCGAAAAGTCCGAGAAGCGGACCGTAGGTGTAGGATGCCATTACGTAAACGGCATCAATTACACTTGTGGAGTTTAGTGCCTTGAAGGCGAGAATGAAAAGTATGAACACCGCCGTTACCCCGATATGCACTTTCCTGCGTATGGCGGCGGCTTTTTTCGTGTCGGTGTTTTTGCGCTCCACGCCGAGAATGTCGATGCAGAAACTGGTTGTGAGGGCGGTGAGCGCGGAGTCTGCGCTTGAGAATGCGGCGGCTATTATGCCTATCACGAACATTATGGGGACGAGAGTGCCAAGGTATCCCCCCGAGGCGAGCATGGGCAGCAGATTGTCGGTTTGCTCGGGGGTGGCAATTGAGTTCTGGGCGCAGAAGCCGTAGAGCAGCACGCCGAGGGAGAGGAACAGCAGGTTCATCGGCAGAAAGGCAAGTCCGTAGGCAGTCATGTCCTTTTGCGCGTCGCGCAGGTTTTTGCACGAGAGGTTTTTCTGCATCATGTCCTGGTCAAGTCCTGTCATCACGATAACTATGAATATTCCGGCAATGAACTCCTTCCAGAAAAACTGCCCGCTTTTCCAGTCGTCAAACACAAAGACGCGTCCCATTGGGCTTTTCGCCACAAAATCAACCGCCCCCTTTATGTCAAGGTGCATTGCGTCCGAAACAGTTATCCATATCGTAACCACTGCGGCTATCAGGGCGAGCGTTTGCAGCGCGTCGGTCCACACAAGGGTCTTTACGCCGCTTTTGCGCGTGTATGCCCATGTGAGCAGCAGCGTTGACACGGCTGTAACCTCAAAGGGGATGCCGAACGGGTCGAACACGAACTTTTGCAGCACGAGGCACGCCATGAACAGTCTTGCAGCCGCGCCGCACAGCTTGCTTATGAGAAAGAACGATGCGCCTGTCTTGTGGCTTGTGTTGCCGAACCGTTGGCTGAGATAGTCGTATATGCTTGTGAGCCGTAGCTTGTAGTAAACCGGGAGCAACACGTATGCCACCAAAAGGTAGCCTGGCACGAAACCGAGGCACATCTGGAGATACGACATATTTACCGTTCCCACCATTCCCGGCACGCTCACCACAGAAACGCCCGAAACCGATGTGCCAATCATTCCGAAAGCCACAAGCCACCACGGGCTTTGGCGGTTGCCACGGAAAAAGGCGTTGTTGTCGTTGTTGCGCGATGTGAGGTGGGAAATCAGTAGCAGCAGGCCGAAATAGCCCGCCATTATAAGTATTACGACGTATGCACTCATGGAAATTGCGAATATGATGCAAATGTACGAAACTGTTTTGATTTTTTGTATAGAATCTGTATTATTACCATAGTTTCCGCCTATGCTTTGAGCGTCTTTTTGGTCATGTCCGCCCTTCCTCTTCGTCAGATAGCCCGCTATCTTCCTCATCAGAATGACGAATCTGTCTCAAAAATACACCTCAAATCATGAGACGAAAAAATCAAAAACAGTTTCTACGTAAAATCCGTAACACTTGGCGGGTTTCCGACTTCGCGTTTCCTGGGCTATTTCGCGCTTGCGCCTTTGCCTTGCTGCTTTTCCCTGCGGCGGCGTTCCTGCTCCATAGCCTCGGTAACAACAGGCTTGTCCTTAAAGCGGTCTGTGTAGAACGTGTAGTCGGGGATTGTATGCTTGTATTCGGGGTCGGTGAACAGCGGACTTGTTATTATGTGGTCGGCGGTGCTTCGGTTGCAGCAGAACACGATGTTCTCCACTCCGGCAAGGCGCGTAAGGGCCTTTATGTCGGTGTCGTGGGGCTGCACGGTCAGCGGGTCGGTGAAGAAGAACAGGTAGTCGATTTGCCCTTCCACGATGCGCGAACCCATTTGCTGGTCTCCGCCGAGCGGGCCGCTCTTGAGTATCGTAAAGTCCCAGTCAACTTCCGGGTGCTTTGCCTTTAGGGCTTCAAGGATGAGCGTGCCGGTTGTGCCGGTGCAGTAGAATTTGTGCCCTTTCAGGCGTTCGGAGTTCCAAAGCACCCATTCTATGAGGTCTTTCTTCTTTGCGTCGTGGGCTACAAGCCCTATGCGGCGCACTGCCGTAGTCTTTTCCATAATAGTGTTTGTTTTGCTTATGCCTTTGTCTGCAATATTAGCAATAATAATTGACATTCGCGTCGGGTTGAGCCGTGAAGCAGCATACAAAAAGCCGCACTGTCCGTTGCGGACGGTGCGGCTTGCATGGCGTGTGCCTGTTTGCAACTTTCACTTCACCTTTACGATTATGGTTACGCTAACGTCGGGGTAATACTGCTCATCTTCATACTTTATCATGTAGATGCGGTTGGTTTTGGAGTTACTTGTGGTTATGATTGTCGTAACCTCCCCGTCCGAGTACGTAGTGGTGGTTGTCTTGTTGCGCTTGGTTTCGTTCTTGAAGGCGTTGATGAACTTTTTGCTGTTCATGCCGCCTATCTCGAGTTTCTTCACAACCTTCTCAATGGCTCTTGTTTTTGGGTTGCGCTGCACAACGGAGGTGAACTTCGCCCCCCCGATGGTTGAAAGCTCGTCAACCATTTCGTCGATGCTGTTTTGCGCCGCAGCAAACAGCGGCATGAGCATCAGTGCCAGCAGATATATTGTTTTTCTTGCCATTTCAATCCTAATTTAGAAGTTGTTCGATTTCCTTTTTCATTTTCGGGTCGCTCACGTTTTTCAATACGTCCTGTTCCGCCCCTTCCACGGTTTGCAGACTTGCCATTCTGTGTTCAAGGCGTGAGGCGTCGTGCAAAGTAGCCTTTATCGAGCTTTTTATTTCCCGCAGGTCGTCTATGCGCTGTCCGTCAACAATAATGTAGCTTCCCTCGTACAGTTTCGCAAGTGCGTTCTCCTCGCTGATGTTGCCCACAAGGCGCACTCCGAACACTATCGCGACAACAGCCGCCGCGCTTGCCGCCGCCCGCAGCCAAAACATTGGCAGTCGGTATGCCGGCTTTTTTTGCACGGCTGGCGCAGGGACGTTGCCAACTGCCGCCAAATCGCGGAACATTTCGGTGTATTCCGAAAATTCTGCCGGTATGCGGTCTTGCTTGAAGAAGGCGTACAGTCTGCGTTCCTCTTCAATGGTCGTGTCGCCCTCGAAGTACCGGTCAATCAGTTTATGTATTTCTTCTTTCTTCATCTGTCCCGTTTTATGTATTGTTGTCGTATTGCCATTCTGGCTCTGCTTATGTTCTGCCTTATTGTGGCTCCGCTTATGCCTGTGAGCTTTGAGATGTCCTTGTATTCCATTTCCTCCACAAGCCTTAGGCGTATCAGCGTCTGCTGCATTTCGGGCAGCGTGTCAATTATTCCCATAACCCTTTGGTATCGTTCGTGGGTTTCGTTTTCGGGCGGCGCGCCTATGTCAATCTGCTCAATGTCAACAGTGGGCTTTTCGCGGCGCAGGCGGTCTATGGCCAGATTTTTTGCCATTACGTTCGCTATGCCGTTGATTGGCTCGCGCAGGCTTTCCCTTATTTCCCACAGTCGCAGGAGAGTGTCCTGAACCACGTCCTCCGATTTCTCAATGTCGGGGATATACCGCCGTGCCGTGGCAAGCAGTTCGCGGCGCAAGGCGGCTGCGGTTCTTTTGAAGTCCTCTCCGGTCATGTGGCGGCTTGTTGGAAATCAGATATTGTTCAGAAGCTTCGTGTTGGTTTTTGCCACGCCGCTGTTTTCAATCTTTGTCTTGTCGGCTGTGCCTGTGTAAGACGCTTTCGACGCGCCCGAATTGTCGGATTTAAGCACCTTGCAGTCAACTTCGGCGTTAATGTTTCCTGCGCCGCTGTTTTCTATGTCGAGAGTTCCGCCCTTGAATTTCAGATTTGTCCTGCACGCTCCGGAGTTGTCCATTTTCAGTTCGTCGGCTTCCGCTACAAGTTCGATATTCACCGCCCCGCTGGCTTCAAGGTCGGCTTTCTTGCATTTCAGCTTGCCTATTCTGCATTTCACCGCCCCCGAAAGGTCGTATCCGAAGTTTTCCGTTTTTATGCTTCCTGCGGTGAAGTCGGTTGCTCCGCCCATGTCAACGAAAGTAAGGTCCGGGGCTTTGACGTAGAAGTCAACGCGTTCGTTTCCCCCATTTGTGTTGACTTTTTTTCTGAGTGTGATGTTAAGGGTGTTGTCTTCCACGTAGGCAGTCATTGCGCTCATTAGTTTCGGAGTTCCCACAGCCTTCACCTCATAGTCGTTTGCCTGGGTGAAATGGATTTTCGCGCATCCTCCCGCATTAATCTTATTGAAGCCTTTCAGGGCGAAAGTCTTTTTCGCCGTTGTCTGCTTGCCGTCTTTTTCGTCCGAGCTGTCGCTTTCGGTCCAGTCCTTGTCTGCGAGTTCCGAAAGCTTGCTGAGTTCGGAAAGGTTGTCGAGGGCTTCAAGGCCTTTCGATTTTGATGTGGTTTTTGAGTCGGCGCATCCTGTGTTTGCCGTAAGTGCAAATCCCAGTAGCAGGGTTGCGATGAATACATTCTTTTTCATGTCTGTATAAAATTTGATGTTCTTACCCTTATTACGCACTACCTGCCTGTTTGTGACACGAAAAAGCAGAT
>CAVCON010000171.1:0-4982 GCA_963603805.1 Oscillospiraceae bacterium | reverse complement strand
GATGTAGGAAAAACTATGTCCGATGTAGAAAAAATTATGTCTGATATAATTCAAATTACATCAGACCTTTTTTCACCCACTTGCAACGCACTGAAAAACAAAGCGTTACTTTGTGCATTCTTTGTACTGTTATTTTTCTGATATTCAACACATTGCACGATTTTGATGATATTTGCGCCAATGTGAGAAAGTCAGCGAGGAGAAAGTGTGATAAACCAACTTTGTATGCATTACATAGCGATGCATACAAACAGTCCCTCTTTGCCGTCGCTATACAACAAAAAATCCCCGCAGCCGTAAGCGGGCTGCGGGGATGATTTATGTTCGGATAGGGAACTTACTTGATGAGAACTTTCTCCTTGCCGATGATGTAGAGACCCTTCTTGAGACCCTTCTTGGCATCGGTTGCCTTAACGTTGCGCTTAACGAGTGCACCGTCAATGGTGTAAACGTCAACCTTAACGTTGAGCTTGCTTACGGCTTCCTTAATCTTGTTGAGGATGCCGCCGTCGAGCGTGCTGATAACAAAGTCGGGGTCACCCTCCTTAGCCTGAATGAGGTTCGGGTTGATGTAACCGCTGTGTGCGCTTACAGAAACCTTCTTCTCACCGTCAGTAACTTTGAGCGCGTTGCCGCTGAAGTAGCCGTAGCCGGCATCTGCAAGGCTCTTGCCGTTGAATGCGGCAACAAGACCGTTAACGGTGTCGCCCTTGATGCTGAGGTCGGTCGGGGTATCGAACATGAGAGTAACCTTGGGCTGATCCTCCTCGTAGAGAGTTGTGTCGCCGGTTATGAGAATGAACGGTTCGCCAGCAGCAAACTCATCCTTCACTTCAAGTCCGAGTTCAGTATCGCTCGGCTGGCTGTGAATCTGGAGTCCAAGTACGTTTTCGTTTACGCCAAGGCTGGTAACTGCGAACGGCAAGGTAACAATCTTGGCGCGGTTGTTTTCGAACTGCATTGTGATTGATGGATTCTCCTCTGCGTCGAATTCCTCGAATGTGAACGAAGCACGGCTGTCAAACTCTGCGGAGAGCAAATCGCCGCGCACCTGGCGTGCGTTGTCGCCGAACGATACCAAAGCACCTTCGCGCTTGCCGCCGAGAGCCTGAATCTGGAACTGCTCCTTGCCGATGTAAGTAACACGGAACGGGAACGGAGTGGTGCTGCCGCTGAAGTAGTAGTCGTTGCTTACAGTGTTGGCGTTACCGAAGTACCAGCCAGTGCGCATATTCTGGATGTAGTATGCACGCTTGCCAAGGTTGAGGCTGTCGGGAACGGGAACAAAACGCCAGATAGCGTCGATGTCGCCCTCGCGCTCCTTGTTCTTGATGTCGTCCATACCCCAACGGAGCTGGTTGCCCGCAGAGTAAACGCCTTCGTTCTCACCCTTGCCGCTGCCGAGCACATAGAGAGCCGCGCCCTTAACCTCGGCGCGTGCGCCATAGTAGTTTTCAGGAGCAGAATCGTCCTCGGAAGTTGCGCTGAGTACATAGTACCACTTGCCCGGCTCAACAGAAACGATGTTGTCGTAAACAGCCTCCATAGCGTCCTCGATGTTCTTCTTTATTTCGTTGAACTTCGCGGTGCTGGTCTGAAGACCGCTTGCTGCGTCAATGGCTGTCTGGAGTTCGTCAAGCTTGCTTTCGTCCTTGAGCTGACCCATGTAGTCGCCCGGCACAGCATTCTCGATAAGTTTCTTGGCCTGGCTGATGAGGTTGTCAAGAGCGTTGTGATCCTGATAGAGGGCGCGAACTGCGTCTATGGCATCCTGAAGATCCTGACCGTCGGAAAGGGTTGCAGAACCGTTGTCAAGTTTGCCCTGAACTTCGGCTGCAAGATTCATCATCTTGTCGGCAGCGTCCTTCATGCCCTCAACATAGTAGTACTGCGACTTGGCGTTGTCGTACCTGTCCTTAGCGTCATAAAGCTGGAAGCCGGAGATTGTCCAGTAAACAGTATTGTCGCAAGTCTGGGTAACGCGGAAACGGATGTAGCGGTAAGGCTGGTCAGGAGTGATGTTCTCGCTGTAGTAAGGCCACTGGCTGTAAACGTTCCTGTCGGGGAAGTCGCTGAGGTTCGTAATCTCTGTCCAAGAGCTCAAGTCAGAGTTGATGTCGGCTGCAAGAGCGTCGTCGTTAGTACCGTAAACAATGGCTTTGGTCGGAGTTACGCCCATACGGTTGTTGCCGTTGTAAAGGTCGTTGCGGCGGTCTATTCTCACGAGGAACGAAGCCACGTCGTTGCGCTTGAGGTCAACCTGGAGATAAGAGGGGTTGGAAGCAAGTGCGCCCCAACTCGGATCGGAGTGCCAGTATGTCTGGTCGTCATTGTCGATAAGCGCGCCGAGAAGGTTGTAGCCGTCCTCGATGAACGCTGCGTTGAACGAGTAGTTGTCGTTGTCGGGAGTGATGGTCATCCACGTGTTGTTGGCAGTAAGCTGTGTGGTGCCGTCTTCCTTAGAGTTAACCTCGGTGATAAGTCCGCCTTCGGTTGCGAGAGCGTAAAGTTTCTTGTTGAGGTCCTCTGCGCTCTTAACGATAGCCTGTATGCGCTCCGAGCTGTTGAGGAGGTCGTTAACCACTTCCATGCTCTTGAGTATCGCCGCCATTTCGGTTCCGTCAACGGTGAGGTTGTTCACGTGGTCGTCGGCAACTGAGAGAGCGGCTGCGAGGTCGTCAACAGCCTTCTTCATTTCGGCGTTCTTCGAGTAGAGAGAGCCTTCGGAAGCCGGGATGTCCTCGGGATAGAGCTGAAGCTCGCTGAGGTTCCAGTAGGGATTGCCTGACGAAGTTGACTTAACGTGCAGACGGATGTACTGGTAGTTGTCCTTCATGTCGATGAGCGGGGAAACATAGTGAGCGTTGTGTATGTTGCCAGGGAAGCCCTTTTCAAGGATTGCGACTTCCTTCCACGAGTTATCGTCCTCGGGAGTGTTGGTTGCCGTTACAACATAGCCTGTGGGGCTGTCGTGCCAGTTCTGTCCGGTTGTTGCGCCATCGTTGCGTCCCCAGTGCTCGATTGTGAGCTTCGACACGTCGTTACGGTTCAGGTCAACCTGAATCCACTCGTCCTGTGTGAAGATGCTCATCGCGGTCGTTGAGTGGAAGTGGGTGTCGTGGTCGTTGTCAATAAGCTTGTCAACGCCGTTTGCAGCCGTCCACGCGCAGTTGGCGCTCATCTGCGAAGCCTCCTTTATGAGACCCGTTGTGGGAGCCTTGATTGTGAGGATAAGGTTGCGTGCGTCAACCAAAGAGTCTGCCAGTGCGCTTGCCCTGTCCTTCTTTGCCTGAAGCTCCTTCAGCTCCTCAATCTGGCTTGCATCGGCGGGAACGAATTTCCACCACGAGATGTCCTCGTAAACGCTTGCGGGTGATACCTTGCCAAAACTGCCCGCGCCGCTATTGTGCGAAAGCGGATGATAGGGGAAGGCGTTCTTTGTGTTGGCAATGTAGAAGCAGCCGTTTCCAAGAGGCTCTACCGTCTGGTGAACAGTGTCGGTCTCATTCATTTTAACATATACGGCAGTAACCCAAGCATCGCCGGGCACAGTGTAAACATATTTGTCGTTTGCGCCGTTCTTGAACGAGAAGTTTCCGTCCTCCATGCGCTTCACATAGAAATAGTAGTAGGGGTTCTGGCTGTCGAGAGTTCCCCAGTTGAGTTCCTTGTCATCAGCATAGATTGCCTTGTCAACGCCCTGCTTCTTCAGGAACGAACTGTCGCCCGCCACGATGAAATACCAGCCGTCGGTAATGGGGTTGATGCTTGCCATAATGTCGGTGATAGTCTTGCGCAGTGTTGCGATTGCTGCGTTTAGGTCGTCATCGGTTGCGTTGGGGTTGTCAATCCAGTCGAGACAGTTGGCGAAATTCTCCTGATAGGTGTCATAAGCCCCCTGGCTCACATAACCTATGCCCTCGCCAACCTTGAAGTCGCGGTTGAGGTCATAAATTGAGTCAACCACGTTCTGCAGTATCTGCTTCTTGTCGGTGATGGGCACTGCGGGATAGAACTGCAGCTCCGCAAATGTCCAATAGGCATACGAGCTGCCCGGAGTGCCTGAAGACTTGCGCGGAATGAGACGCAGGTAGCGGTAAGCCTCGGGCAGTTCTATATAGCCGAAGTAAGGCCAGCCCTCGCTGTCGGAAGCGGGGATGTCGGTGAACTTCTTTATGAATTTCCACGAGCTTTCCGCATCAGGCGTGTTGGTTGCGTAAATGTCCAGCTCCACAGGTGTGATACCATGGCGCTCGCGTCCCTGATACATATCCTCGCGGCGGTGCATCATAAGCATGAGCTGCGTGAGGTCGTCGCGCATGAGGTCAACCTGAATCCACTCGTCCTGTGTCCTGAGATCCATTCCGTTCGGGTCGGAATGCCAGTAGGTGTTCAGGTTGTTGTCAATAAGCGTGCCGAGATGGTTGTCCGCATCGTAGTACGCCTCGTTGTTTTCGGGAAGATAGTTGTCATTTCCCTTTTCGGGCTTCCAGGTGCAGTTGCTCGTGAGCTGCGTCTCGCCGGTGGGCGAAACAACGGTGATGAGAGGATTGCTCTCGTCAGCCTCATAGTTCTGAGCCTGCGCACCAGAAGAAAAGCCCAGGATGCAAGCCATCATACACAGCTTGACCCAGAGTAAACATCTCTTCATTTGGTTTTTGTATTAAGATTAAACATAAGTTGATGTATTTCGCTTTTGCTATGTACAGTTACGTTAGTATAGCCTATTCGGCGTGTAAATTTACGATTATTTTCTCATATTCCAACATTCGCCCCAAAAATTGTGCGAATTTTTAACATACACCCCAGTGGAAAGTGGCGATAGAAGAAGAAGAAGAAGAAATCCGTAACACATTGGATTACAGTCGCTTGCCTTGTTTTTCGATATCCTGCGTAAGTTTTTGTTTTTCAAATATTTGCAAACGGTGAAAAAAGGTCTGATGTAGTTTGAATTATGTCTGATATAATTTTTTCTATGTCCT
>CAVCON010000170.1:0-5110 GCA_963603805.1 Oscillospiraceae bacterium | reverse complement strand
CTTCATGCCGTATTAAACTGCCAACAACTACGGGGCGTTATACGATAACGTTGAATGCCTCTTATAATGTTTCTGGCAAGATAGGCAACTCCTCAAAAACGGAAGAATTGAAAGGACGCACCACGGTAACATACACAACTGCTCCAACATTGTGTAATGTTATTATAAAAAAGGAATTTGACGTAAAAGCCCAATAACAATGACTCTCATAAAAAGTATATCAGGTTTTCGCGGGACTATTGGCGGAAAGCCGGGAGACACACTTAATCCGCTTGATATAGTAAGATTTGTGTCGGCTTATGCCACGTTAAGACGAAAGGCAAGAAAAGCCGGGACTAACAAAATAGTGGTTGGGCGTGATGCCAGAATTTCCGGCCCGATGGTTTCCAAGGTGGTTTGCGGAACGCTTATCGGAATGGGATATGATGTTGTTGACATAGGGTTGGCTTCAACACCCACAACGGAACTTGCCGTTATTATGGAAAAAGCCGATGGAGGAATCATTATAACGGCGAGCCATAACCCACGTCAATGGAATGCTTTGAAGCTGCTGAACGAATACGGCGAATTTTTGAATAAGGACGAGGCAGCGGAAGTGGTAAGCGTGGCAGACTGCGGCGATTTTATATATGCGGACGTTGACAGCCTCGGCACTTACAAGGAAGATTTGTCTTACAACCAGAAACATATTGATTTGGTCAAATCTTTGGAGTTGGTTGACGTGGAAGCTATACGCAAAGCTAAATTCCGTGTGGCTATTGATTGTGTGAACAGCGTAGGTGGCATAATCTTACCCGAATTGCTAAAACAATTGGGCGTTGAAACCGTTGATGGTTTGTACCTTGAACCAACAGGCGACTTCAAACACAATCCGGAACCATTGGAAAAGAACCTCGGGGATATAATGACACTCATGTCCCACGGCGGATATGATGTAGGCTTTGTGGTGGACCCTGACGTTGACAGGCTTGCACTCATAGACGAAAAAGGAAAGATGTATGGCGAGGAGTACACATTGGTGACAGCCGCAGATTATGTGTTGCAGAACACTCCTGGTAATACGGTATCAAACCTTTCTTCCACACGTGCGCTTAGGGATGTAACCGAAAAATATGGTTGCAGTTATTCACCGGCAGCCGTCGGGGAGGTTAATGTTGTAACCAAAATGAAGGAAGTCGGAGCTGTTATAGGCGGTGAGGGCAATGGTGGAGTGATTTACCCGGCAGCGCATTACGGACGTGATGCGTTGGTGGGGATAGCACTAATACTTACTTACTTTGCAAAGCTTGAAAAGAAAACTTCGGAGATACGCAACACCTATCCCCATTATGAAATGGCAAAGAACCGCATAGAACTCAAAGCAGGTGTTGACCCGGATGTGGTTCTTGCAAAAATGAGGGAAAAATACCAAGGCGACAATGTAACAACAATAGATGGTGTAAAAATCGATTTTGCAGACAAATGGGTTCATTTGCGTAAAAGCAATACGGAGCCAATAATACGCGTTTACAGCGAGGCGCATACGGCAGAAGAGGCACAAAGTTTAGGGGAACAATTCGTAAAAGAGATAGAAGCTCTTTGCTAAAGGGATGATTTGTCTTGAAAAAGGCAAATTACAACCCGAGAATGTTGTTTGCAGCAACGATTTGCTTTTCTGTGTGTTGCAAGAGTGCAAAATTAGGTCTGATATAATTTTTTCTACGTCCGATGTAGTTTTTTCTACATCGGACGTAGTTTTTCTTATTTCTGATATAAATTTCATGCCATACACAGGCGCATGATTATACTCCAAAGTGCGGCAATTTGAACCGTGCTTGCAGACTGTGCAAATCCTGCTTTGACATTTGGAGAACAGTTATTCAGAACCCATGTATGATTATATGCTAAATTAAGATCGTTCCCTAACGATTATGAATCATATATGCTTGGTTTTGCTTGTCAGCCATTTCCTAATAGGTATGTCATAGAAGCGCATACACAGCCATGCGAGTATTATGCTTCCTGCAACAACAGCAATGGCAACAGGCCAAGTTTCAGCAAGTGTGTATTGCTCGGTTTTGATAAGCCACATATAGAAAGCATACATTAGCGGATAGTGTACTATATAGAGAGGGAACGAGATGTCGCCAAGAAAGCGGCATATTTTGGTGGAGACAACGTCTGTAGTTTTGCCTGAGGCGGCAAACCATACAACCAATGGGAATATTCCGATAATACATACAGCTTCAAAAACCCCATTCCAACAGAAATTTGTGCCGCCGCTTATAAACGGAACATGGAACAAGGCAAGCAGCACAACAGTGCATATCCAAAATACACCGTGCACTTTTTTTGCAGGTTTGAACACACGCGAAAGCAATATGCCTAAAGCGAACGGGCATAGCATACGCAATGCGCCTCCGAATACATTAATGCCGTCAACAGTCCAGCCTACACCAATGGAGCCATACCCGGATTGGTCGGTTATGGCAAACCAGGCAAGGAGACAGCATAGTAACACCGAAACAAAAGCAAGAATTTTCGTGGGCAATTTGTGTAGAATAAAGGCATATATAATGTTGCCTATATATTCAAAGAAAAGCGACCAACACGGTCCGTTTAGCGGAAACATTTCACCGTTTCCCCGCACTTCGCGTGGCATTCCCGGTAAGGCGGGTATCATGAGGCATGAACACAAAAACGCGAGAATGGTCATGGCGAACGTTGAGTGCATGCCGTCCCAGCGTTCCATTCCTGTCAGCAGGAACGAAACAAGGCCTATAGCCGCGCCCATAACCACCATAGGATGAAGTCTTATTAGACGGCGGCGGAAAAAACCGCCTAACGTCAGCGTTTTCCCCCATCGGTCGTCATAGGCATAGCCTATTACAAAGCCGGAAAGTATGAAGAAGAAATCAACGGCAAGATAACCGTGGTTTATAAAATCTATAGTAGGTTTTCCGCTGGCAAATTGGAAACCTTCAAAAATGTGATACCACACTACAAGCAGTGCGGCAACACCTCTTAGTCCGTCAAGTAACGGATAATGTGGCTTGGTGTCTGTGAGTTGCATCGTTATTGTTTTTTATTCTCGGATTTTACATAAAATCTTGTTGTTGCTTTTCCACCTCTTTCAAGCGTTCTTTGGAGACAGCGTTGTTATCGCCATTGGCTGTGCCGCGTGTCTTGACCACAGGTGTTTTAGGCATGGCCTTTAATTCACTTTCGTTGGCAATGAATGGTATGGCTGGTTTTATGGTTTTTATTTCGATCACTCCGTCTATAGGTGTCGCTTTGCCTTTCCAAACAACCGAGGCGCGTATTTTTATAGTGCCGGGTTCGGTTGTGCTGCGTACAATGATTGGTGCAGTACCCCATTGTACGTCTCGGGGATTTGTAAAAGTTTCCGCGTCTGCCACCAAAGTGCCTGGACCTTCAATATTGAATAAGACTTTTTGGTTGCTTAAGCGTTTTACCGTACCGTAATCGTCAGTAATGGACGCTACAACCGTCATAAGGTCCGAACCGTCGGCAATCATTTCCATGCCTTCGTTGTCGGCATTAAGCATTAGCTTTGTGGGACGCCGTGCCGGTCTTACTTTGTGTGTCGCAACAACTTTACCGTTTACCAAACCTTCTGCAAACAGGTAGGATTCCGCCCCTTTGTTGTTCATTGCAAGTTCTTTGTCGTCAACAAAATGGAAAACATCCTTAAACACGATAATGGGCGAGGGCATACCTTTTGCTTTTTTCTTTTTAGTGTAGTTGTATGTCTTTCCCTTTGTGGCGTATGTAAGTCTCACTTCATCGCAGTTGCTGTAAACCGTGATGTCCGCAGGGGAAAATGGTGTGAGTGAATTTGCAATGTAAACCATAGGACCGCTTTCTGCAATCAGATTTTCGTTCTTTTGCAACGGCCTTTGGGCGCAAAACATATAATATGAGAGTTTGGGCTGGCGGAAATAATCCATAATGCCTCCATAAAAAGGGTCTGGATGGTAGCCACGCTGGTGGTCGAAAGAATGCCACAAGCATCCACCTATATGTTGCCTGCTTAAGCTGTAAAGCACATCGTATGTGGTGTAGGGATAGTCCAAATGCGCATAAGTTTCTGCTTGTACAAGCATGGGTACTTCTCCCCAAGCGCGGCTAACCCTGCTTGGCGAATTTTGTCCGTTCCAGTCGTCTGGATTGTCTCCCCATTCGCGGGTGAAATATGTTTTCTTGGGGTCAAGCTTTTTTATGGAATACACAGCTTCACCACCAATGGGATGAGTAAACTGTATATCGTAATTTTCATTCCCGTTTGCCGTCAGGTCGCAGGCACAATAACACGAAGGATAGGGATATTCTTCGTGGACTATATCCTTTACTTTCTTCGCGAAATCGTCAGGATACCATGTTTCGTTAAGTATCGGCTCCCATAGCCATACTGATGGACGGTTACGGTCTCTACGTACCATGTTGCGAATATCGTTATAAACAAACTCGGCAAATTGTGGCTCGTTGTTCCAGAATTGCCAACCGGGCGTGTTCACTATAACAAAAAGTCCCAATTCGTCGCAGGCATCCATGAATGCGGGGTCTTGGGGGTAGTGTGCATTGCGTATGACACGCAGTCCCGCATCGCGCAGCTTTTTTGCATCGCGCCAATGCATACTGTTGGACAAAGCGTTTCCGATAACGGCATAATCTTGGTGGCGGTTTGCTCCGATAAGCGGCTCCGGGTAAGGTTTGCCATTAAGCCAAAAACCATCAGCCCCTTTGAATTCAAAACTTCTTATGCCAATTCTTTGGTAATATCCGTCAACGGTCTTTCCTTTGTTGTCTTTCACCAATACATTCAACTTATACAGATACGGATCGTCGGGAGACCACAAATGTGCTTTTTTGAGTGTGTGGCGAATTGAAGCGGTGGAACTCTTCCCTGCGGTAACAGATAACGGTGTAGTGAACGAACTTACTTTATTTCCAGCTTTGTCTATAATTTCGTATTGAACTTTTCCTTTGAAGTTTTTGCTCGTAGAATTGCGTACATTGGCGTTGAGTATTATATCGGCGGATTTTTCAGAAACCTTGTCGTATGCCACGAACACTCCGCTTCCGGCTACTGTATTTTCTTCATTCGGGT
>CAVCON010000169.1:2854-5146 GCA_963603805.1 Oscillospiraceae bacterium | reverse complement strand
TTTCATGCCTGGCAGCAGTCTCACGCCCCAAGTCTCGGCTTATCGGCTTCGAATATAACAAAAATAATCAATAAAACACAAAACATAACTCATGAAAATACGCAAAAGCAGCATAATGTTTCGCAAGAATAGTATTATCGCTACAGTAAATGCGCCTACCACATTGTGCGAACAGTACCCAAATGCATAATTCCAAACATTTCGTCCCACAAACCCGCCTCCAACCAACGAGTCCACAAAACGTATTTTTACATAATCTTTTGATTTATAGCGACATGCCTCCTTTTCCACAAATCCTTATAAGTATTTGTTTCACAGCAAACTACAAAACGTGAAAAAAGGTCTGATGTAGTTTGAATTATGTCTGATATAATTTTTTCTATGTCCTATGTAGTTTTTCCTACATCAGACATAATTTTCGGGATGTTTCGAGAGAAATAACCGACTTTGGCTTTGCGCCATTTGTAGGGGCGTATTGCATACGCCCTGTACACCACCGCATGAACCGCGCCGCAAACCGCCGCCACAATATTGCAAGTTGGCGCAATTCAGGGCGTATGCAATACGCCCCTACGGCGGTGCAATTTATTGAATAATTGCACATTGTATGTATTACGAGCACCATCGTTTGAACTGTGCTGCGCAATCCTACGTCACAACTATATGTCCTTCATCAGAAAAAAGCCCCCACAGTTTGGCTTATTTGTCAAAACATGGGGGCTTATAATGTTATGATAATGTCTTTAGCTTACCCTGTTAAGTTTCTTTATAACTGAGAATATGAACAATGCCGCCAACAAGCAAATCACCATCAACGTACCCCATACTATCGGAAGCGGCAAATCCCACATATGTCCCGGGATTGAAACCAGTTTGTTTCCTATTGCTGTAGCTACAAACCAGCCGCCCATCATCATTCCCTTATACTTGCTCGGAGCAACCTTGCTTACAAAGGAAATGCCTATCGGCGAAAGCAACAACTCGGCAAATGTCAGTATCAAATATGTGCTTACCAACAGATTGGGATTTACATCTGCCACATGATTTGGGTGGTCGGTGGCAGGAAGTCCTATACAGAACACGGTCATCATCAAATATGCAGCTGCCGCAACAAGCATACCCAACCCGATCTTGACAGGAGCTTTGGGTTCTTTACCTTTCTTTGCAAGCCAGCCAAACAAGGCTATGCTGACAGGAGTCAGAGCTACCACAAAACACGGATTGAATTGCTGGAATATTGGAGCGTCTATTGTTATCACATCTGAACCTTGCTTCAAATATGTGCCGATGAGAATAGCCGCAGGTATCACAACCAAAAGGATGTTACGCAATTTTGCCTTAGAAGAGGCGTTCTTGCTTGTAATCAAACCGCAAACGCCAAACACAATGAATATACACCACACAAGATTGAGTACACTGAATGCCATTCCTGCTACACCTGTGGCCTGGCGTGCTGTGAACTCATCGGCAAACCATGTAAGCGTTAGTCCATTCTGGTGGAATGCCATCCAGAAGAATATCACAACAGCAAAGACAAGCACCAAGCATATAATACGCTCTTTTGTCTCTGCCGGACTCATTTCCTCGGCTTCCACATTGTTTTTTGCAGCGTCTTTTTTGTCAGACACCAATACTTGCTTGTACGTACTCCTGCCTATAAAATATATGAGCATACTGCACACAACAGATATACAAGCCACGGCAAAAGCAAAATGATACGAGTCGCCTCTGGAAAAGCCCAATGATTCCTGTGCCCACGCCATTACAGACGTTGCCGCCGTCGGAGCAAACAATGCGCCTATGTTTATCGCCATATAGAACAAGGAAAAACCAGAATCACGCTGTCCCGCATATCTTGGGTCGTTGTAAAGGTCGCCTATCATCACCTGAAGATTTCCTTTGAAGAAACCCGTGCCGAGACCGACAAGCAACAGTGCAGCCCCCATGGCGGCAATAGCCGTAACACCGCTTCCAAGCGGAATGGAAAGGAACAGATAGCCCAAGAACATTATTACAATGCCTATGACAACCATCTTGTTATAGCCCCACTTGTCAGCAGCCATACCGCCAATCAAGGGCAGGAAATACACAGCGGTCAAAAACCATGTGTAAATTTCAGAAGCCGTACCGGCATTGAAACCAAAGTTTTCACCAAGAAACAAGGCAAACACGGCAAGCATTGTGTAGTAGCCGAAACGCTCACCTGTATTCGCCAAAGACAAGATCCACAGACCTTTGGGTTGATTTTCAAACATAATTTATTTTTTATTGGTTATTGATTATCTATAAGAG
>CAVCON010000169.1:2076-2750 GCA_963603805.1 Oscillospiraceae bacterium | reverse complement strand
CCACAGACCTTTTGGTTGATTTTCAAACATAATTTATTTTTTATTGGTTATTGATTATCTATAAGAGACGCTATTTCTGCGTCTGTTTCTTTCAGTAAATCCATTGGAGACAACTTCAATTGCAGCCCCCTTACTCCCGCGCTTATATATATATATTCAAAATTCATCGCTGTTTCATTTATATATGTGGGAAACACTTTTTTCATACCAACAGGCGAACAGCCGCCGCGTATATAACCTGTTGTTGGCAACAATTCTTTAAGCGGAAGAGGGGCGCATTTTTTGTTCCCGCTAACTTTGGCAGCCTTTTTCAAATCTATCTCAGCATCTCCCGGAACTACGCATACAAAATTCCCAGTCTTATCCCCATGCATGACAATAGTCTTGAATACCTGTTTAACATTCTCATTCAGTTGTTCCGCGATATGCGTCGCACCCAAATTGTCCTCGTCAACAACATATTCCACGAGTTCATACTTTATTTTATCGCGGTCAAGCAACCGCGCCACATTGGTTTTGTTTATGTCTTTGCCCTTGCCCATTTATTTTCTTTCCAATTCCTCTTTCAGATATTTTGCTGTATATCCCATGCCTAAGTCAACAATTTCTTCCGGCGAACCTGTTGCAACCACACATCCGCCGTTTACACCGCCTTCAAGCCCCATGTCAATGAT
>CAVCON010000169.1:0-2066 GCA_963603805.1 Oscillospiraceae bacterium | reverse complement strand
GTCAATGATATAGTCTGCCTGCTTTATGACGTCAAGGTTGTGCTCGATAACAACCACCGTGTTTCCTTTTCCGACGAGACGCTCCAGCACCGACAACAAAACACGGATATCTTCAAAATGGAGACCCGTTGTCGGTTCGTCAAGTATATACATGGTCTTGCCAGTGTCGCGTTTCGCAAGTTCGGCAGCAAGTTTCACACGCTGGCTCTCTCCTCCCGAAAGAGTCGTGGACGATTGCCCCAGCTTAATATATCCCATGCCAACTTCCTTTAATGTCTTTATCTTATTCAGAATTGCCGGCACGTTCTCAAAAAACTCAACAGCTTGGTTTATCGTCATATCAAGGACATCTGAAATGCTTTTGCCCCGGAAACGGACTTCAAGCGTCTCGCGATTGTATCGTTTGCCTTGACAGTCTTCGCATGGTACAAGAACAGGAGGCATAAAATTCATTTCAATACTTTTATAGCCATATCCCTTGCACGATTCACAACGTCCTCCACTGACATTAAAAGAAAAACGCCCAGCTCCATAGCCGCGAATTTTGGCTTCAGGCAAAGACGCAAACAAATTACGAATGTCAGAAAAAACGCCACAATAAGTCGCAGGATTGGAACGCGGTGTTCGTCCAACCGGACTTTGATCTACATTAACGACTTTGTTGATGTTTTCAACACCTGTGATTTTTTTATAAGGCAACGGTTCACGTAATGTTCCATAAATTCTTTTGGAAAGAATCGGAAGCAGGGTGTCATTAATCAGCGTTGATTTTCCACTTCCCGACACTCCTGTAACGCAAACAAATACACCAAGAGGAATTTCCACATCTACATTCTTAAGATTATTTCCCGATGCACCGATAAGCTTTATGCTTTTTCCCGCTGTGGCTTTACGGCGTGTCTTGGGTATTTCTATGCTTTGCTTTCCATTGAGATACTGCGCTGTTAAAGTATTGCTTTTAAGCATTTGTTTGACTGCACCTTGAAAAACCACCTCTCCCCCAAGTCTGCCAGCTTTTGGACCCAAATCGATAATGTAGTCGGCAGAAAGCATCATCTTGCGGTCGTGTTCCACAACAATAATGGTATTGCCCATGTCGCGCAGTTTTTTCAACGAGTTTATCAAACGTACATTGTCGCGCTCATGCAATCCTATACTCGGCTCGTCAAGAATGTAAAGCACATTAACCAGCCCTGAACCTATTTGAGTTGCAAGACGGATGCGCTGCCCTTCCCCACCCGACAACGTTGCAGATGCACGCGCCAAGGACAGGTAGTCAAGCCCCACATCAAGCAAGAAATCCAAACGTTTTCTAATCTCCTTAATTATTTCATGCCCGACAATCCGCTGCCTTTCGGAAAGTTCGTTTTCCACCGTTGACATCCACGCGGCAAGTTCCCTTATATCCATCTTTGAAAGTTCATAGATGTTCTTGCCATTTATTTTATAACACAAAGCCTCTTTGTTAAGACGAGAACCATGACATACCGGACAAACTGTTTTTGTTGCGAATTGCTCTACCCATTTACGCATAGAAGCAGAATCATCCCTTTGAGCTGCTTGTTCTATATACCGGGCCAAGCCTTCGAAGTCGGTATAAAAATCATTTGTTGTGTGCATTTTTGAAGCAGGGATTCTTACTTGCTCATTTGACCCATTGAGTATTTCATCTATCGCTTCATCCGGGATGTTTTCTACCGGCGTATTCAAATCACAGCCGTATTTTTGGAGCAAAGCCTCGATTTTCATAAAGACAAGAGTATTATGCGCCTTTCCAAGAGGGATTATAGCTCCATTCTTAATGGTCTGCGCACGATTTGGGATAATCTTGTCTATATCGATAGTACTAATTGAACCAAGTCCTTTACACTTTGGGCAAGCCCCTACCGTTGTATTAAAAGAGAAATTGTTGGGAGCGGGATCTCTGTACGATATTCCTGAAGTCGGACACATAAGCCGCCGCGAGTAGTACTTGATTGTACCGTCTGTAAAATCTTGAACAAGCACAAGCCCATTGCCGCGTTCTAGCGCAACATTCACACTTTTCTTCAGTCGCTGCACATCCT
>CAVCON010000168.1:0-5253 GCA_963603805.1 Oscillospiraceae bacterium | reverse complement strand
GGACATAGAAAAAATTATATCAGATATAATTTAAACTACATCAGACCTTTTTTTGACCCTTTGCAATGCACTGGAAAACAAAGGCTTACAAGGATTCGGGAGAGATAGTGCAAAGTACTGCGTTACAGCCATTTACGCTTTTTCGTGGCACTATGCAAAAAATGCAAGTGTTAGGGTGGTGGAGATTGTTAATGGCGGTGTATTTTGGGGGGCGGAAAAGGTGGTGGAAAGTCAGATGCCGAACATGGTTTTGAGCAGGTGTTTGCCTGTTGGTGTTTTGAACACCTTGTTTTCAAACGCCCTTATTCCGCTTTCTGACACACTGTCCTCAAAGGCGTTTACGAGAAAATCGGCTTCGAGAAGTATCTGCCAGTCAATGCCTTCAACGTTTTCGTATGTATGGTGGTGGGCTATCAGGAAGCAGATCCTTTCGGTTTGTGCGGCGGTGTAGCCGCCAACGGCTGCGAGCAGCTTTCGCGCTTCTGCCGGACCTTCCTGTTCCTGGTGCTTTCCGCTGCAGTCGCCATACTTGCTTTCGCATACGTGTATGCCTATGTCGTGGAGTATTGCCGCCGTTTCGAGAATGAAGAGCGTTTCCTTGTCAACGTTTTCAAGTCCGGCTATTGTTGCGGCAAAGCTGTGCACCTTTATGAGGTGCTGTATGCGTGCGGCGTCTCCTTTGTCGTATTCCGTCATGGCTGAAATCAGCCTTGCGTGCCTTGTGTCCATTTTCCTGTGGTTTTATACGGCGAAGAAGTGGCGGCTTGCACGCAGCAGGTGGCGCACTGTTGATATAAGCTCCTGTGTTTCCTGCAACGTGTTGAGGTAGAGGATTTCTATGCGCAGGTTGCCCTCTTCCGACTGCATTCTGAGCATCTGGCGGTCGCGCAGGGCGGAGAGCGTGCGGCGTGCCTCGTTGGCCTTTACCATGAACAGGTCGGCCTTTTCGAAGTTGCGGCTGGATATCATGCGGCGTGCCTCGTCTATGGTTTCGAGCGCGACTTTCTCCACCGGCTCGAACTCGTCGATAAGCGTTTGCGGCAGCGGGGTGAAGTTGTTGTCAATGTGTTCGAGACAGGGGTCGGAAATGCGCTTCAGGCAGTAGATGATTTGCGAAATGCTGTTGCTGCCCAAATGGAACCACGTGTTTTTCTCCACGGCGGTTAGGTAGTCGATTTTGCGCATTCCGATGAGTTCCTTGCGGCGCATCTTTTTCCAGAGGCTCTTTTCGAGGTCGAGATCGTTGGCTGCGCGGTGAAGCGTCTTGTAGTCGTTGTTCTTTAGCCCGTTTATTATTTGCAGGTAGTTGTTTCGCGCAAAGTCGAGAACCTCCACCTGGTTTGCCTTAATGTGCTCGCCCAGAAGTTCGCGTATCTCGTCCTTGTCGGTAGCCTTTATCAGTTTGCGGAACACCTGGTCCTTGTTCTCGTTGGCCTCGCGCTTTTTGAACACCTTGTTGTTGCGTATTATTATCAGCACCACCAGGGCTACGGCTATGACCATTGCCACCGGGCCGACGTAGAACATGAACAGCGACATGCAGAAGCAGAGAATGAACGCCGCGCCCGCCGTGATGAACCAGCCGCCTATCACCGATATTACGCCCGTTATTCTGTAAACGGCGGTGTCCCTGCCCCATGCGCGGTCGGCAAGCGAGCTTCCCATTGCCACCATGAACGCCACGTAGGTTGTTGACAGCGGCAGTTGCAGCGATGTGCCTATAATAATGAGCAGCCCGGCAAGCACCAGGTTCACTGCCGCCCTCACCATGTCGAACGCCGCCCCGTCGGGAAGCACCGCGTCGTCGCTGTCGAAGCGTTGGTTCACCCAGTTCTTCACCTTTGCGGGAACCCAATTGCTTACGGTGTTTGACAGGTTCATTGCGCTGCGCACTGTGGAGCGTGCAATTTTCGACGAACTGAATATCTCCTCGCCCGCATCCTGTCTTGACAGGCTTACGGACGTGTTTATAACCTTCCGCGCCTTTTTCGAGGTTATGAGCGCGAACACCATTATCGCCCCGGCGGCAATAAGGAAGTAAATGGGCGTATGCGCCGTTTCGTGCAGGCGGCTCACGCAGAATTGCGAGGGGTCTCCCGCGCCCGCATCCAAGTAATATTGGTATGACGACAGGGCCGCGAGCGGAACGCCTATGAAGTTTACGAGGTCGTTGCCGGCAAAGGCCATTGCAAGTGCGAACGTGCCGAAAAGCACTATGACGCGGAAAATATTAATCTTGAAAGCGTCGAGAATTTGCGACAGCACGGTGAAAATCACAAGGCATCCCCAGAGAATTGTGGCTTTGTTGGTTTCAATCATGTCGCGCACTTCGGAAGTCATGAACGACGACTTGCCAAATCCCGCAACGAGCAGGAAGTACATGATTGCCGTAATCGACACGCCACCGAATATCCCCACTGCCCAACGGCTGTTGTTGCGGTATTTGAACGTGAAAACGGTTCGCGTAATCCACATCACCACAAGACCAAACACAAAGGCTATAGCCACTGAAAGGAAAATGCCGAGAATGATTGAGAGGGCCTTGTCGGTGTTTATGAGGTTTGCGTAACTTAGCGTCGGGTCGTGCATTATCTTCACTATAGCCAGCGCGGTGCTTCCGCCAAGAAGTTCAAAAACCATGGACACCGTTGACGAGGTGGGCATTCCGAGCGTGTTGAATATGTCAAGCAGTATCACATCGCTGACACCGACGGCAAGGAATATGCAGATTACTTCGTTGAAATAGTAGTAGTCGGGATTTAGTATGCCGTGCCGGGCAATGTCCATCATGCCGTTCGAGGTTATCGCCCCGGTGAAAATCCCCACTGCCGCCACGGCGAAAACAAGTTTGAGCTTTGAGGCTTTAGATCCTACGGCTGCGCTTAGAAAGTTGCCGGCATCGGTTGAAACGCCCGCCGTAAGGTCGTAGCACGCCAACGAAAAAATAAAGATTATTACGCCAAAATATAGATATTCCATTGAGGAAGGTCTGGGTTTACGGACGCAAAGTTAAAAAAAACCTTTATAAAAACAATGTTTGCCAACCGTTAAATCGCACACTGCCGCCCCGCCCCGAAATAAAACGTTATATTTGCAATAGTTTTACAGCTTGGATTTATGAACCGCTTTTTGGAAATGAGTTTGGACTATGCGTCGCAACGTTCGTATTTGGACGATTTGTTTAGCGTTTATCCCACGATACCGAACGGAATACGTGAGATAAACCAGAGCGTATGGGAGAAAGTGCAGTGCGCTTATGAGGCAAAGGATAAACTGGAGCTTGTAAAAGCCATGCTGGAATTGGAGCTGTTCCCTATAAAGGACAGCTACGTGGCTTATATGAAAAGAGACAAAGGTTCTTTGAAAAGAAACCCGCGAACGGTCAACAGGATTGCAAGTCAAATAATGCAGATGGATTTGGGCGAACTGTACAAGAGATGTTCCGAACCTAAGGAAACGAACCGCCAGATTGGACCGATGTTCAAGAAATGGGTGAACACAGGCGTGCTTGGTTTTCCGTTGAAAGGGATAGAAGAATTTTGCAAAGACAAAGAAGACGCTGTATTAATGGCTTCGGATGCGGAAATGAAAAGTTTCGCGGAGCAATGTCTTGGCTATAATCATGACAAGGGGCTTGATTTTCTTGCACGAATAAATGGAAAATATATAATAGGTGAAGCCAAGTTCCTTACAGATTTTGGCGGACACCAAGACGCGCAGTTCAACGATGCCATGGCAACTCTGAATTGCCAAGCTAACGCGATAAAGATAGCGGTGCTCGACGGCGTGCCATATATAAAGGGGCAAAGCAAAATGCACAAGGAAATCACGGGCAAATACAAAGATTCCAATATAATGAGCGCGTTGGTGCTTTCAACATTCTTGAACACTCTTTGATATGAATATCCTCATTAAGGGCGACAATATAGATGTTCTGAAATTTCTCATTGAAGAGAAAAACCTTGCTGGGAAAGTTGACTTGATATATACCGACCCGCCTTTTGCCACAAACTGCAATTTCACAATCACAAACGGCAGGGCCGCCACGATAAGCAATTCCGCAAAGGGTGAGGTGGCTTATTCCGACAGGCTGCTCGGTTTGGACTTCGTGGAATACATAAGGAGGCGTGTGGCACTTATGCGCGAGCTTCTTTCCGACCAAGGCTCGATATACCTTCACACCGACTACAAGATTGGGCATTACATAAAGGTCATGATGGACGAGGTGTTCGGAATGGGGAATTTCAGGAACGACATAACGAGAGTGAAGTGCAATCCAAAGAACTTCAACCGCATAGGCTACGGCAATGTAAAGGACATGATACTTTTCTACACAAAGTCCCAGTATCCCATTTGGCACGAGCCGCGAGAGGCCTACACGGACAGGGACATTGAGAAATTGTTCAAAAAGACGGATTCGTGCGGAAGGAGATACACCACCGTCCCCATACATGCCCCTGGCGAGACGCAAAACCCAAGAAAGTTCAAAGGTATGCTCCCGCCGCCCGGACGGCATTGGAGAACCGATGTGGAGACGCTTGAACAATGGGACAGCGAGGGACTTATAGAGTGGTCGCCGAAGGGAAATCCGAGAAAGATTGTCTATGCCGACACCCGCGAGGGCAAAAGGGTGCAGGATATATGGAGCGAATGCAAAGACCCGCAGTATCCGAGATACCCCACGGAGAAGAACGAGGATTTCATAGACCTTATAGTCAGGACTTCCTCAAACCCCGGCAGCATTGTGCTTGACCCCTTTTGCGGCTCCGGCACAACTCTTGAAGTGGCGGAAAGGAACGGGCGCAAGTGGATAGGCATAGACAAGTCGGAGCTGGCGATAGGCGTAACCAAGGAGCGCATTGGCTTTGGCAATGCCGGTTTGTTTGACAAGGGGATTGAATTTTTGGATTTGTCAAACGGCGGAAGTTCGGGAGATGCGGCGGCTGTCTGAACTGTGAAATTTATAGCTGCTCTGTTTGCCCATCCCGGATGCGCCAAGTCTGCTGCCCAAGAAACAAGCCCGCTGTGTCGGTCTTATTGCTTCCATATTATGGGGCGGGTTAAAACTTTGGAATGTTGCAGGTCGTGAGAAGAATGCGTAACGCGCTGATTTGCAGGAGAAAAACCTAAGAAAGATGTCCCGATGTAACGCCTTGTTTTTCAGATGTTTGGAAGTGGCGAAAAAAGGTCTGATGTAATTTGAATTATATCAGACATAATTTTTTCTACATAGGACATAGTTTTTTCTACATC
>CAVCON010000167.1:1803-5299 GCA_963603805.1 Oscillospiraceae bacterium | reverse complement strand
AATTATGTCTGATGTAATTCAAACTACATCAGACCTTTTTTTGACGCTTGCAAACATCTGGAAAACAAAAACTTACACTCTTATAAAGAAATAAGGCTAATTACTTGTTTTACTGCTTTTTACGGAAAATAGTATGCAGACTTGAAAATTCCAATGAGACCATAGACATATAAATATCATTCTGTTTTAGAATTTCTAAAAATGGGATGATAATGATTATATGCTGTGGAAATTGTTAAAAACTCCTCTGAAAAAGAAAAATGACTTTATATTATTTTGAAATACTGCAAAATACCCTAAACTTGTTTGCGTGTGGAAAACTGTTGAAAACCTCGTTGAAACGCTGTGGATTTACCCCTGACTTGTCAACAAACATACAACGAAACCCATAGAACCGTTGAAACTGTTCATACGCTTGAACAACATTTCAACAGGTTTTCCGCCGAGTTTCCCATTGTTTGTCTAATTTTGCAGTCGTTACATATCTTTTCGCACTATGGTGCTAAACTATATTTGGATAGCTTTTTTCGTTATAGCTTTTGCCGTTGCCCTGGTCAAGCTGCTGTTTTTCGGCGATGCTACGGTGTTCCCTGAAATAATGAACTCCACGTTCACAACCGCCAAGACGGCTTTCGAGATTTCACTCGGGCTTACCGGAGTGCTTTCGCTGTGGCTCGGCGTGATGAAAATAGGGGAGCGAGGAGGGCTTGTGCAGGCTCTTTCGCGTGCGCTCTATCCTGTTTTCAGCAAGTTGTTTCCCGAAATCCCCAAAGGTCATCCTGCGGTGGGCAACATATTCATGAACATAGCCGCCAATATGCTCGGTCTCGACAATGCCGCGACTCCGCTCGGGCTTAAAGCCATGGAGAGGCTTCAGGAACTTAACCCGAAAAAAGACACAGCCACAAATCCTATGATAATGTTCCTTGTGCTCAACACGAGCGGGCTTACTATAGTGCCGGTGGGGGTTATGGTTTACCGTGCGCAGCTTGGCGCGGCGCAGCCGACGGATGTTTTCGTGCCGATATTGCTTGCCACCTTTGTTGCCACCCTTGTGGGAATAATAGCCACAAGCATTTACCAAAAGATAAACCTGCTAAACAAAACGCTGCTGCTTACTCTCGGCGGTGCGTGCGTGTTTTTCGCACTCATCGTCTGGGGATTTTCAAGCCTTGACAAAGCCACTATGGACTTGGTTGGAACTTCGGTGGCTAACATAATTCTGTTTACAATCATAATAGCCTTCATCCTTGTGGGGCTTAGAAAGAAAGTTAATGTTTACGACGCTTTCATCGAGGGGGCAAAAGGCGGATTTGAGACAGCCGTGAGAATAATTCCTTACCTTGTTGCAATACTTGTGGGCATAGGGGTTTTCCGTGCCGCCGGGGCGATGGACTGGATTATTGACGGAATAAAATGGGTGGCTGTGCAGTTTGGCGCAAGCACCGACTGGATTGGCGCAGTGCCTACGGCGATAATGAAGCCTTTGAGCGGCAGCGGCGCAAGGGGCATGATGGTTGACTGCATGACAACGTATGGCGTGGACTCGTTTACGGGGCGGCTGAGCTGCCTGTTCCAAGGCTCAACCGACACCACGTTCTACATTCTCGCCGTTTACTTTGGAAGCGTTGGTATAAAGTTCACGCGCCATGCCGTTGCGTGCGGGCTTATTGCCGACATTGCCGGAACTCTTGCCGCCATAGCCATATGCTATATGTTTTTCGGATAAAAGTTTTTGCATACAGAATACATACAATATAAACCATGGCAAATCTAAAGACTCTTTTCAAGGACACTGCCCTTTATGGAATGAGCAGCATTGTCGGCAGGTTTCTCAACTACCTTCTCGTCCCTTTATATACGGCAAAGATAGCGGCCTCGTCGGGCGGATATGGCGTGATAACCAATGTTTACGCCTACACCGCGCTTCTGCTCGTAATCCTAACGTTCGGTATGGAGACCACGTTTTTCCGTTTTGTCAACAAGGAGGGCGCCAACCCCATGCGCACGTATTCCACGGTTCTCATAATGGTCGGCAGCGTTGCCTTGCTTTTTGTGGCCCTTGTTCTGGCGTTCATAAACCCGGTGTCGTCGTTTATGGGATATTCCGCCCACAAGGATTACATTGCCATAATGTCGTCGTGCGTGGCGATAGACGCTTTCCAGTGCATCCCGTTCGCGTATCTCAGATACAGACACAGACCATGGAAGTTCGTCGCGCTGAAAATGCTTTTCATAGTGCTGAACATTGCGCTCAACATCGTTTATTTCGTTGTGCTTCCTGCAATGTATTCAAACCCGTCAACCCACAGCCTCGCGGCTTCGGTTTACGACCCTTCGGTGGGCGTAGGCTATGTTTTCCGCCTAAACCTTTTCTGCACCGGGATAATAACTTTCTTTTTCCGAAAGGAGCTTACAGGCTTCCGCTGGGTTTTCGACAAGGCATTGTTCCGCAAGATGCTTTCGTATTCGTGGCCCATACTTATTTTGGGAATTACGGGAATACTCAACCAGACTGCCGACAAGATACTCTACCCCATAGTGTCCCCTGGTGCCGATGGTCATGTGCAGCTCGGCATCTACGGCGCGGCGGCTAAGATAGCCATGATAATGGCGATGATAACCCAGGCGTTCCGCTACGCATACGAGCCGTTCGTTTTCGGAAGCGCAAAGGATAAAGACTCGCGCGACACGTATGCCAAGGCAATGAAATATTTCATAATCTTCACCCTGCTCGCCTACCTTGTTGTCGTGGGCTGGCTCGATGTGCTGAAATACATCATAGGGCGCGACTATTGGGACGGGCTAAAGGTAGTGCCGATAGTCATGGCTGCCGAAATAATGATGGGTGTTTACTTCAACCTCTCGTTTTGGTACAAGCTAATCGACAGGACAATCTACGGCGCATGGTTCTCCGGGGCGGGATGCGTGGTACTTGTGCTGATAAACGTGCTGCTCATTCCCAAGTACGGCTACATGGCCTGCGCATGGGCGGGAGTTGCCGGATACGGCACGGCGATGCTCCTGTCCTATTTCATAGGGCAGAGAAAATACCCCATAAACTACCCCCTGAAGTCCATAGCCGTTTACGTAATGATAGCCGCCCTTTTCACGGCAATAATGCTCCTCACCCCGCATTCACTGCCCAAGCCCCTCCGCCTTGGCATAAACACATTGCTGATAATCCTTTTCGTGGCGCACATAATACACTACGACTTCCCCCTGTCAAGCCTGCCGGTGATAGGAAGGCATTTTAGGAAAAGATAATCATACCGCAACGTAACTCCCCCATGCCTGCTGGTTTGCGGCATGGGGGAGTTGTATGTAATGGCAAGCATTATTTTGTGGAAAGTCTGCCAGCTCTTTCTTTTATAAGGTTTGTGTACTTGTTTTTCAGTTCCTCACATAAAAAAGAGTCTTTAATGATAGTTTCATACTTAGGCAAAAGTCTGATGTGCTTGCTTATGAGATGCTCTGCCACAATATTGCTTATGCC
>CAVCON010000167.1:0-1793 GCA_963603805.1 Oscillospiraceae bacterium | reverse complement strand
TTTCGGTAGATTTTATGAAGTCGCCTATTTGCAAGTTCTTTTTCCTGCCGTTCAATGTCAAGGCCAATTCCTCATCATCTTTTGGGTTGATAATTGCCGCATTCAGCAGGTCGTATGCCGGAGTAAGGCGAATGACATTGTTTTCTGCCTCAAACAAGGAAAAGTTTTTAAGGTGCATGTCGTTATTTCCTGTAAGCCAACAAAAAAGTATCAGTTCGAAAAAGTTTGTAATGTCCATTGTTGGCAAAGAGGAATGATTCAATATAGTTTTCCCTATACGCTCATAGCTGCTTTTGTATTTATGCTCAGTAAGCCTTTCCGTCAATTGGCACATATCTTCCATTGCAATCTTTTCTCCTGTTACGGTTCTGTCTATCCGTCGGGTAAGGTAGCAAAGAGTCCCGTCAGCCATCCGCATGAGGGTGTGCGGAACAACTGAAATGCGTGCCGCTTCTGCAAGGTGCATGGTCAAATCTTCCACTTCCGGCATCATTTCATATTGCGTGGTTTGCGGTTTGCAAATATAGTCTCCCCACAACCCTACAATGGTCAGCCGCTTGCTTCCCTCATGCTTGTTCAAGTGCAGAGAAAGTTTGGGTTGCACTCCGGTCAGGGAAGTTTTGTCTTTTATTATTTGCATGGCAAGTTCGTCAAGCTGTTCTGTGGTATAGTCGAGAACAGGTAATGATGTCGTTCCGAAAAACTTCTTTATGCAGGTTTTGTGCATATCTTTTTCTCCATTGGCGAGAGGACGGTAGCAATACAGGCAATTACACATGGTTTTCCTCCTTTACCTCTGTTGGTGTTACACTTACTGCACCGATGCAGTCATTGCAGCAAACCAAAAGCAAAGACATTCTGTCGAGTATGCTGATATCGGTATTCCGCAAAGCCACATCGAGCAGCCACCCCTCTGGAATAAGACCGTCGAAAAAAGGGAAAAGCACGCGGCTGGTATATGCCTCGGTTTGCAAAGGCAGTGTAAGGCTTACGGGCTTTGCCTGTTTTGTGGAAAGATAGGACGGGAGATAACGGAATTCGTAACCCTCATCGTTTTCTGTCAGAATTCCTGCCAGCAGGTCTTTGTAAAAAACGTTAGCCTGTCTCATTAGCGATTGTTCTTTGGAGTGGCGGACATTTCGTAATTGAAGAAATCGAGCAGTTGGTTCACTTTGTCAAGGCGCAGTGATTGTTTCCCTTGTTCAAGATTTCGCACAAAGCGTAGGCCTACGCCGGATTTTAGCGAAAGCTCGTCTTGGGTCAAGCCATATTGCTTCCTCAAAGATTTAACGGTGGCGGACAGATTGTTCATAGATTTTGTATTATACCATATCGGGTACAAAGTTAGTAAAAGTGCATCAAATTATACCCTTTCTGATATAATAAGGTTGTTCTTCCGCCAATTATACCTTATCGGGTGTATAATGGAAAGGCTTGAAACAATCATATCAGTCCGAATTGCACCAATTTTGCAATGTTGTGGCGGCGGATTGCATTGTTTGCACAATACGGTTCGAGTGGTGGCGTATATGGCGTATGCAATATGTATTACATTGATATAATTTGTTGATTAAAAATGTATTGTATATATGTAGGGGCGTATTGCATACGCCCGGAATTGCGCGGATTATGCAATTTGGTGTGGCGGTTTGCAGATGCGGTTTAAGCGGTGGTGTTTAGGGCGTATGCAATACGCCCCTACAAATGGCGCAAAACCATTATCGCCTGTCCTTTTCCGAAACACCCCGAAAACTACATCGGATGTAGAAAAAACTATGTCCTATGTAGAAAAA
>CAVCON010000166.1:0-5332 GCA_963603805.1 Oscillospiraceae bacterium | reverse complement strand
AATTATATGAACGGTGTATGTTGTTTATTGATTGCAACGGTATATATGTAGGGGCGTATTGCATACGCCCTGTACGCTGTCGCGTAAACCACATCGCAAACCACCGCCACGGCATTACAAATCGGCGCACTTCAGGGCGTATGCCATACGCCCCTACGGTGGCGAAATTCCTTAATTGATTGTGTATTGCGTGTTTGTACGGTGTATAACATTTCTCCTATACACTGCGTATGAACCGCATCGCGAAACGCCGTAAACAAACGCCACATCATTGTAAAATCGGCGCACTTCGGGCGTATGCAATACGCCCCTACAATGACGCAAATTGTTGATTGAATACATATTGTGTGTTTACGAGGATGCGTTGTGTATGCCTTGTACGCCACAACCTTGAAACCTTGCCGCAAAACGTTTTCGCGACAGGTGGAATGCAAAAACAGGAAACCCGCAACTTGGGCGGAATTGCCGGTGTTGCGGGTTTCATTGTCTTTGTTGAGGATGCCTTTGCCGTTATGGCAAACCCTCAATTGGTTGTGTCATTCCCTTTGGGGAATGTCTTATTTTACGAGAACCTTCTTGCTTCCCACTATGTAGATGCCTTTCTTGAGGCCTTCGGTAGCGGTTGTCAGGTCAACGTGCTTGCGTACGAGAACGCCGTCAACGGTGTAAACGTTCACAAACCTCTTGACTGCGATAATTTCGGACTGCTTGATGCCGTTGAGCATACCTGCACCCTTCACGTAAACTATCGCATCGGGTTCTTCGTCGGAAATCTCCTTGACGAGATACGGAACGATAACCGCCCTCTGGTAGCCGATGCCTGTGTTTGCAGGCTCGTCAACCACGGAGTCGGCGAGGAAGTATCCAAGGTGGGCTTCGGTGGTGTACCAGTTGTCGGAAGCTATGGAAACAAGACCGTTGGTGGTGTCTCTTTCAAGTTTGAGCGCGGTGTTGAGCGCAGGGGTGAACGTTACGTTATACAGCACGCTTGCGTCGTATTCGCCCGGCATGATGTAGATCACTGCCTGTCCGGCGGGGATGCGCGAGCCGCTCTCGATTGCGCGGAGCTTGTAAGCCGTAACCATGCTTGCGTCTTCGCCCGAAGTCTCCTTGCCGATGATTTCATAGCCCGGGATTTCCTCCTGGCCTATTGTCTCGTTGGATGCCTGGGGCAGACCGTCGATTTCGTAGGGCTTGGTGAATGCTATCACGCGTCCTGCGTTGTACTGCCTTGCCTCCGTTTCGAGCAGGTCGCCGTGCTCATTTTCGGTAGCGTCGATTGTCCACGCATAGCCTGTGTTCTTGTAGTTGTTGTCAGCCGGGGCTTTTGCATAGTCCATTATGACGCTGCTCGTGCCCTTTATGTAGTATCCCTCTGCGGTGAGGAAGCCCACCTGGCCGTCGCCGAACGGAACGATGGTGAATGCCTTGGGCTCGTACCACATGATTGGGTGGTAGTCATACTTGCTGTTGCCCGAATTTGTATAAGGACCGAAGTAACCGCCGTTGCGTGCGTTCTGCAGCACATAGCGTCCGTCGGCGTCGGCGTTCATTGTCCAGCTCATGCCGGGCTTAACCGAACCGAGGTCTGTCTTTTCGTATTCGAGCACATAGCTGTAGCTGTCGCCGTAAACATGGGTGTACGGGCCGCCGGTGCTGAATGTCATGCCTTCCATTGCAGGATCGGTTGCCAATACCATGTACCACTTGTTCTGCTCGGGCTTGTGCATGGTTTCGTAGAGGGTGCTGTAAGCCTCCCTTAGACCTTTGGCAATTTCGCTGATAGTGCTTGACGAAACATTTTCACCTGCATCGTCGAGAGACTTGAGCAATTCCTCAGCCTTGGTGTTGTAGGCTGCGAGAGCCTCGTCGGGGAATTCGCCGATGCGGTCGCCCGCCGTGAGGTTCTCAACGTTCACACGCGCCATTGCTATGAGGGAGTCGTTTACGTCAAGGGCCTTGAACGCCTCGATAGCTGCCGTGAGCCTGTCGAGCGTAGCCTGGGTTGCGTTGCCCTTTTCGTTCTCGCCCTTTGCAGCCTGTATTGCGTTGAACAGCTCGAACGCCGCGCCCTTGTGGGTGGGCTGGAGAATTGATGAGCTTTCGTCAACGCCGTTCACGGGATAGAGGTTATATTCCGCATAGCCGAAGACGAAGTGGTTGTTGGCTATATAAACCCCGCCGCCGTTGTTTATGGACACCATGGTGATGAAGCGCACGTACTTGTAGCCTCCGATGCCGCTTACTATATAGTTGAGCGGTTCGCTCTGGAGGTTGTCGAGCAGTTCATGACCGCCGAAGTCGGCAAGGTGCATGTCGTTGGGCAGAGTCTGCCAGTTTTCTGCGTCGTTCGAAACCTGTATGCGCATCTTCGCCGGCACGCGGTGCCATGATGCACTCTGGCGCATGAGATAGCTTACCTGAACGGTGTCGGGGAAGCCTTCCTCGTTGTATATGCGCAGGTAGTGCGGATTTGCCGGGTCTTGCTCCTGTCCGCCTTCCCATGTGGAGTTCCAGTAGCTGTTCCTGTCGCCGTCGATCATGTTTTCAAGATGTGCGCCCTCGTTCGGAGACCAGTTGTTTGCGTAAATCTGGCTCACGTCCTTGATTATCGGGTCGCCCACGGTGTATTTGGTGGCTGCGTTGTAAAGGCGGCGTGCCTCCTCGAACTTGCTCTTGAGTTCAATGTCGCGCAGGTTCTGCTCCTCGTTTGCCACCATTTGGTTGAGATCCTCCTCGGTTATTGTTTCAAGGCTCCAGCTTGTGCCGCCGTCCTCTTGGCGCGGGCTCCAAATCTGAAGCTTGCCAATCTCGGACATACCGTTGGCATGGCCGTATGGGTCGTAGCCGAATGTTGCGTCAACCTCGTTGAAGACGCCCCATTTGCCGTTTGCCTTGATAGCCGAGAGGTGTTGCGGGGTTACAGGCTCGGTGGTCATGTCAACGAGACTGCCGTTTACACTCTTCTCAGCCTTGTTGAGGTACATCTTGTTCTTTAGGTTCTGAATGGTGTAGCCGCCGCCGGGAAGGTTGGTGATTTTCCAAATCTGCTCGAGGGAGTTCCTGTAGTGCTTCCAGCCCGGAGTGGTCTCGTCATAGAGCGACATATATATCGTGTTCATGTTCTCGGCGTATGCTGCCATGTTCGAACGAATGCGATAGTAGCCGTCGGGAATGACATTCACCTCGTTATAGAAAGCGTCGCCCTTCTTTATAAGGTCAAGCCTTGCAGCCCTTACGGCAGCCGCATCGGGAAGCGGGTCGGGAACTGTCTCGGAATACACCTTTGCGAGAGCCAACGCCTCGTTGAGGTCGTCGATAATCTGCTGGCTGTGCGCAAAACCGATAGCCTCGCCAACTTCCGCGCCGGTGGATATGCCGTCATACTTCCTGATAGCGATGCGTATGCTGTCGATTTCAAGGCGTGCAGGATTGTAGATGTCGGCCTGTATCTCCTCCGGCACTTCGCGGATGTACCATGCCGACCCGCTGTTGAGTTCGCCGTTCCAAAGCACGAGCCTGCCGCTCTTGCCGTTGCCGCTCTGGTGGTTCTCCATGTGGTACGGACGGGTGGGGTAAATGTCGTAGAAGTCGTACTTGCTGGCTATGTTGAACTGCCCGCTGCCGAGGTCTTTCACGGCGATGCGCTCCGTCTTCTCGTCGGTGAAGCCCACAGGCTGCGAGTCGCTGTGGCTTGTAGCCTTGCCGAGGTAAACGTGTGCGCCCACGTTGCGGAATGCATAGTACATTCTTCCGCTTGTGTTGTCTTTGCTCTCGTCGGGGAACTCGGTAATCTGCCAGATAAAGGCATTGTCGTTTTTGTTTATGGCCTTCCAGCCCACATAACTGCCGTCAACGGGTGCGGTCCAGCTAAACTCACCGTTGTCAACGCTTGTGAATGCGTCGTAAGCGGGTTTGATGTAGTAGTAGCCGCCGTCCTTGATCTGCACCTTGTTTGCGGGGTTGTCGATCGCCATCTTGGCATCGTACAATTCGTCAAAGGTCTTCACAAGCTCCTCGTCGCTCATGTTGTCCATGCTGCTGAGCGCGGTCTGGTAAATCTCGTAGAAGCGGTTGAAGAGATCCTGATCAACAAAGCCCGGGTCGGTGCCCACCTTGTACTGTTCGTCCACGTTTGCTCCGAAGTTGTCGAGAAGGGCCTGGAGTGCGCCTTTCGCAGATTCGGAACGGTCAACGAGCAGACGGATGTCCCAAACATTTGTGTCGTTCCACTTGCTGTACCATGTGATGTTGTAGTTGCTGATCTCGAACTCGTTGCAAAGGAACATACGTCCCCACTGCAACGACGACGGGTCGTCAAGGCTTCCCTTGCCGGGGAAGATGCTGCAGATGGTGTAGGTGGTGTTCTCCCAGTTCGAGGAAACGCTGCTGCCATGCACACTGCCGTAATGGCCTTTGTAAACATCGTCGTTGTTTGAGACGAAGCAGAAAGCCACAGCGTCGGCCGTGTCGTTGACGAACGAAACGGTCGCTCCCGAGCGTATCACATAGGTCTCGCTTGCATCGGTTTGGTAGGTGATGTACTTGCCGGTGGACTTGTTCTTGATGTAATACTGGTCCATCCCGGTAAGCTGGTTGGGGATTTGCGCCTTGACGATGGTCCACTGTATCTTCTCCGGCGGAGTGAGGATGGACTCTATCGCCACGCAGGGGTTCGTGTAGTTGAGATCGAAAGGCACGAGGTAGTGTCCTGCGGAGGACGTACCGGAGCGCGCTTCAAAAACAACGTCCAGTCCGTCGGCAAGATCTTCCGGCGCGATAACGCCGCCGATCATCACCTGTGCGGATGCGTTTGGCACGGCGAACAAAACTGCCGCCACAGCCAAAAGAAAAGTTTTTAATCTTTTCATGACATAGATGTTTTTTAAGTTAATAATGTTGTTATGTAAAAAAAGTTTCATGGTGTCTCCGCTGTTTTTCCCTGTTTGCAGCGGAGTGTGTCTGTCTTAATGCCGCTGCATTGTCATTCACGTTCCAAATTTACAAAAATGTTTTGAATGCAATGGCTAAACGTGCGATTTATTGTAAAAAAAAACAGATGTAAACATAAAAGTGTGAAAAGCAAAAGGAATTAAGGCTTTTAGCTGGCATAAGAAATAATAAAAGCCGGGGTTGCGCTGTGCTCTGCATGGCATATCCGTGCGGCGGTTTTTGTTGCCGATAACCGCAAGAACGCCCCGGTATGCGCAAAGCGTTGGTTTACAGGATAATAACAGTATAAGAGAAACCCTTTGTAACGTTTTGTTTTTCAGAGGCTTGCAAGTGGGCGAAAAAAGGTCTGATGTAGTTTGAATTATGTCAGACATAATTT
>CAVCON010000165.1:0-5347 GCA_963603805.1 Oscillospiraceae bacterium | reverse complement strand
TTGTTTATTGATTGCATACGGTATATATGTAGGGGCGTATGGCATACGCCCTGTACGCCACCGCATAAACCACACCGCAAACCGCCGCCGCAACATTGCAAATCCGCGCAATTCAGGGCGTATGCAATACGCCCCTACAAGCGGTGGAATTTCTTGAATGATTGGTTGCTGCGTAATTATGTGAACAATGGCATACGCCTTGTATGCCATTGTCCGAATTTCATAAGAGCCTTATCCGAACTCGCGCAGAGCCGGGTTATTTCACGACAACCTTGTTTTTGAGCATTCCGCCGTCGGTCTCAACCTTCACGATGTATATTCCGGGCGCAAGGCTTATGGTCTTTCCGCCACGGTCAACTTCTGTCCGCACAACCTCAATTCCGCTTATGTCATACACGTTTGCTACGGCTGCGGAGGCAATTCCGCTTATCCTTACGCCGCCGGCAACGGCGGTTATGCTTCCCTCGGCAACCTTGCTGCCGTTTATGCCAACCGGGGTAAGACCTATCATGCTGTCCATCCAAGGCAGACGGTAGGCAAGATAGTCGCGCACCACCTGCACTTCGTTCTCAAACGAGCCGGCGCACTGGTATTCCTGATGGACTATCTGGTTCATTATCGGCCACCGTATGAAGTTGAGTTTTTGCGACTCCTCAAGCTCGCTTTGCAGGCTGTCTATTATGTGGGTGAGGTTGTCGGCGGTGAGTCCTCTGTCATATCTCGCCTTGCTCCAAATATGTTTCAGGCGTTCTTTCTCCACGCCGAGCACACGTCCCACGAAGCCCCTCATGTTCCCCGCGCACGAACTCTTTGAAGAGGCGTAGAGGAACGTCTTTATGTCGGAAACAGGATGTATGCGCGAATCGTTCTCAAAGGCAAGGTCGAAGTCCCACACAGGTCCTGTGCGGAAGCGAGTTGAGTCGCGGTCCTTGTACATGTAAACGCTCCAATAGGTGTCGGTGTTGCCGCTAAGCTCGCCCACTATGAAGTGCTTGAGGAAAGATTCGGGGTCAAGATAGTTGCGGTAGCCCACTTCGGGGTTTAGGTAAAGGTTTCCGGCAAGGCGTGTTGCCATTCTGCTGAAATATTCCTTGATGTAGTTGTACTGCTGTGTGGTTATGTCGTCCTCATCGGGCGACTTGATTGTTACAGGCAGACTGTATGCACTGGAGGATGTGGTGAATTTTGATTTTTCCTGGTCAGCGTATGCATCTATCTCCACAAGATACCCTCCTGTGAGGTTCGGGGCTGTTATGTCCTCGGGGGTCATTTCGGTTATGCCCACGCGGTTTTTCCTCACCTCTATTTGGTCGCAGAGCTGGTAAGTTCCCTCGTATTCGCCGTTTACTATAACGTCCACCATCTTGCACGCCGGCGTGTAGTCCATGCCCACTGCCTCGCTTATCTTGAACGCTATCGCGTTTCTCATGAGCGTCTTGTCGCCGTAGTTGTTTATCAGCGTCCACTTTCTTGCCTTTGCCGGCATGCCGAGCAGCTTTTTCTTGTTAGCGAGCTTCAGTTTGTACGGTTTCTTTGGAAATCCCCACGAGGCGTTGCCTCTGCCCCTCACTTCAAGGCTGTCGGAATAGAAATCCTTGCCCGAATTTGAAATCACGCTTATTATGGCTGGCAGGTAAACCTCTTTTGAATCTATTGTTCTTGCGCCGTCGGTGTTTATGACAACCACCGGGAGGTTTGTCGGCGTATAAAACTGTGTGTCGTCGCCTTCGCCTTCGAAACCGTAGAACTTTATTTCCGCCACATTGCATCGCACGTTGTTCGGTCCCACATAGCGCACATATCTGAACCCGCGTGAAACGTTCACCGTGGCTTCTGTGAGCACGTTGTCCTGCGGCGTGTCCTTTATCAAGTGGAGCGGCACGGCGTCGGTGAAGTCGGGGTTGTTCGCCCCCTCGAATATTCCGAGCTGCATACGCTGCGGCCATCCCTTGCGTGAGGCGTAGGCGATTTTGGTTATGACGTGCTTTGCCCCGAGGTCAAGCCCCACCCATGTGTTGCTGCGTACGTTCGAGCCGTAGAAGGTTGACAGGTCGCCGTCGAATACCACCTCGGGCCCGCCGTTTGAATAGTCGGCTTTTTCCGAGCCTATTGGTGTTCCCGAAAGCTCCTTGCTGTTTTGGGCGAATGCGTCTGCCGTTGCCAGCAGTGCCGCGAAAATTGTGAGAAGTATCTTGTTCATGAAATGTGTCGTTAGAATATCTGGCAAATTTACGAAAAACGCCGGACTATGCGGCAAATCCGCTGTTTATCTCACCATTATTTTCTTGCTTACGGTGTTGCCGCCCGAAGTTATCCTTACAATATATATTCCCTTTGCGAGTGCCAGCCTCACGCTTGTGCCTGTGGCTTCGGCGCGGGCGGCTTCCATTCCGCTCATGTCGTACACGCTCACCCTGTCGCCCCTTTGCAGCGCGGCAATCTCTATTCCGCCGTCTGCGGCAGTGATGCTTGTTCCGGCGTTGCGCATTTCAATCTGTTCTATCCCCACGGGTATAAGCCCCACCTTGTCGTCCATCCAGGGAATGCGGTATGCGAGAAAATCGCGCACCACTTGCATTTCGCCCTCATACGACCCGGTTATCTGGTAGTTCTGATTAACTATCTGGTTCATTATTGGCCAGCGCACGAAGTTGAGTTTCTGCGACTCGTAAACCTCCGTCTGTATGCTGTCGAGGAACAGATTCAGGTTTTCAAGCGTTAGTCCGCCGTTGTTTCTCGCATCGCTCCACAGCTTTCTCATTCTCGCGCCTTCAACGCCTGTAACCCTTGCCACGAAGTCCCTCATGTTTCCTGCGCTTGTGGTGTTGGGCGAAAGGAAGAGGAAATCCGGGTTTCCTGCAACAGGATGCACGCGTATGTCGTTCTCGAACGCGAGGTCGAAGTCCCACACCGGCCCTGTGCGGAAGCGCGTTGAGTCGCGGTCTTTGTACATATGCACGCTCCACCATGCGTCAACGTTCGCCGCAAGCTCCTCCACGAGGAAACGCTTCAGGAACGAGTCCTCGTCAAGATAGCGGCGGAAGCCCATCACCGGGTTGTTGTACGAGGCCGAAGCCACGCGGCTCACCATACGGTTGAATGCGGTTTGCAGGTAGCTGAACTGGGTGTCGGTTATGTCGTCCTCGTCGGGGTATTTCAGCGACACGGGAAGCCCGTAGTCCTTTGTCGTGAACCACTTCTTCTCCTCGCCGGCGTATGCGTCTATCTCCACAAGATACCCTCCCGTGAGTTCCGAACCGCTGTTGTCGCCCGCGTCCATTTCGGTGATGTCCACGCGGTTTTTCCTCACCTCTATCTGGTCGCATAGCTGGTAAGTTCCCTTGTATTCGCCGTTGAACATCACGTCAACCATTCTTCCGGCGGGGGTGTAGTCCATTCCCATCATTTCGCTTATCCTGAACGCCAGCAGGTTTCTCACTAATGTTTTGTCGCCGTAGTTGTTTATCAGCGTCCACTTCTTTGCCTTTGCCGGCATTCCCAGCAGCCGCGCCTTGTGGGCGAGTTTCAGCTTGTAGGGCTTTTTGGGGAAAATCCACGAGCCATTGCCCCTGCCGCGAATGTCGAGGCTGTCGGTGAATATGCTTGCCCCGGAGTTAGAAATCACGTGTATTATTCCGGGCGTATATACAGTTTTCGACGTTATCTCCTTTGCGCTGTCGGTGTGTATCACAACGAGCGGCAGGTTTGTGGCGGAGTAGAAGCGGCTGTCGTTGCCCTCGCCCTTTTTGCCGTAGAATTTCAGTTCCGCCACGTTGCAGCGCACATTGTTCGGACCTATGTAGCGCACATACCTGAACCCTTTTGAAACCCTCGGGTATTTGGTTGTGAGCTTCCCCTCGTCAGGCACGTCCTTTATCATGTAGAGCGGCATGGCATCGGTGAAGTCGGGGCTGTTAGCCCCCTCAAACACGCCTAATTGCATTCTCGCCGCGCTGCCGCTGCGAGGAGCGTAGGCAATCTTGGTTATCACGTGCTTTTCCCCCAAGTCAAGCCCCACCCATGTGTAGCTGCGCTCGTAGGAGGCGAAAAACGTGGAAAGGTTGCCGTCGAACACATTGTCCTTGGTGTTCACGCTTGTCGAGGGGTTGCCTGTGGAATAGTCAACCGACAGTTCCGTGCCTATGACCCTCCCGGTCAGAGGTTCGGTTTGCGCCTTTGCCGAAAAAACGGCTGTCGCTGATATGGCTGCCGCCAAAAGAAATATTCTCATTATGTGAAAAAAACATGGTATGCCGCGCAAATTTACGAAAAGCATTATATTTGCCGAAACAATGGACACAAAAAGCATACTCATAATGGGGGCCACAAGCGGAATAGGCCGCGAAGTGGCTGAAATGTTCGCCCGCAAAGGGTGGAAGGTCGGGGCGTGCGGTCGCAGGGGGGAACTTCTCGAAAGCCTGCGTGCGCAATATCCGCAAAACATCCTCACCATGACGGCCGACGTAAACGCCCCCGACACCGGTGAGCGGCTTGCCGCATTTGCCAGTGAAGTCAACACCCGGATATATCTGCATTGCAGCGGCATTGGGTGGCAGAACGCATGGCTCGACCCGGAGAAGGAACTGGCCACCCTGCGCACAAACGGCGAGGGCTTTGCGCGGTGCGTGGGCGCGGTGTTCCGCCATTTCTCCGCCACAGGCGGACATATAGCCGTGGTTTCCTCTATCGCGGGTACTAAGGGGCTTGGCCCTGCGCCGGCATACTCTGCCACCAAGAGGTTTCAGAACACATACATCGACGCGCTTGAGCAATTGGCGTGGCAACGCCGTTTGGGCATAACGTTCACCGACATACGCCCCGGCTTCGTGGCAACCGACCTCATAGGCGGCGGAAAGGGCTACCCTATGGTCATGAAAAAGGAAAAGGTTGCGGCAGCCATCGTTAGGGCTGTTGAGCGCAAACGCCGCGTGGCGGTAATAGATTGGCGGTATGCCGCACTCGTGGCATTATGGAGGCTAATGCCGCGCTTTTTGTGGAAACGTCTGCCGATAGTGCGTGATGCGCGCTGACACGCCCACGTCGCGTTTCAAAGCGGTGGCGTAAAGGGCGTATGCAACACACTTTTGCGAGGGTAATTTATTGATTAATCGCATATTGTATATATGTAGGGGCGTATTGCATACGCCCTGAATTGCGTGGATTTGCGATGTCATGGTGGCGGTTTGCGGTGCGGCTCGGGCGGTAGCATACAGGGCGTATGCAATACGCCCCTACAAATCCCACAAAACCATAATCGCTCATCCTTTCTCCAACACCCAGAAAATTACATTTGATGTAAGAAAAACTATGTCCTATGTAGAAAAAATTATATCAGACATAATTCAAA
>CAVCON010000164.1:0-5359 GCA_963603805.1 Oscillospiraceae bacterium | reverse complement strand
TCCTATGTAGAAAAAACTACATAGGACGTAGGAAAAATTATATCAGACCTTTTTTTGCCAATTGCAAACCTTTGAAAAACAAAAACTTATACCTTTATTTCCAGATACATATAAAATGTTACGAATCAAGGCATTGCATTCTTTTCGCCATACCGCGCACAATCCTGCACGGCGCGGGCGTAGAAAATTACCGGTAACGGCTTTCAGAACAGCGGCCACTCATCGGCAAGAGCCTGCATCGAGGGGAACACAAGGTTTGCGCCAGCATCGCGGAGCGTCTGTGGGGAAAGCGGGCCTGTGTTCACGGCTATGGTGAATATTCCCGCCGCCACTGCCGCCTCAACGCCTAATGGCGCGTTCTCGACAACCACCGCCTCGTTGGGTTTCAGTCCGCCTTTTTCCAAACCTTTCAGATACGGTTCGGGGAAAGGCTTGCCATGAACAGTGTCGTGGCTCGAAACAACGAGTTCCTTTTTGAAGAAGCCGTGATAACCGTGTTCCAAGCGCGACAGCAGGGATTCCTGTCCGCTGCCCGTTACAACAATTATCTTCAAGCCTTGCGAGCGCACCTTTTCAAGCAAATCCCCCGCGCCCAGCATCTTCGGGGCTTCCTCGGTGTAGGAGTTGAACAGGCGGCATTTCTCATCGTATATCTCGCGCTTCTCCTCCGCCGTGGCGTGCCGCCCCCAAAAGCGTTGGGCGAAAATGTCTATTGTGTCATCGCCCGTGCGCCCCTCGTGCATATACAGTTCCTCATGGCTTATGTTCAGCCCGAACTTTCGGCACACAGCCTCCCACGATTTGGCGTGGCGGGGCATGGAGTCGAACAGCACACCGTCCATGTCAAACAACACGGCTTTAAGGTTCAAAGCCTTAAAGCCGTGGTTGCTGAGATATTCGTCAAGTTGTTTTGCGTACATGATTACTCCTTGTCAAGACGTGCGCGGATTGCTTCGCTCTCCTTTTCGTAGCCCGGCTTGTTGAGCAGGGCGAACATATTCTTTTTGTAAGCCTCAACGCCCGGCTGGTTGAACGGATTGACACCGATGATGTTGCCGCTCACGCCGCACGCACGCTCGAAGAAGTAGATGAGCTGACCTATGTAACGCTCTGAAAGTTTCGGAACGATTACGCGGATGTTTGGCACACCGCCGTCAACATGGGCAAGGCGCGTGCCGAGTTCAGCCATTTTATTAACCTCGTCAACCCTACGTCCCTCGAGGAAGTTAAGTCCGTCAAGGTTTTCGTCATCGTGGGGGAACAACACCTTGTGGTCAACCTCCTCAACGCTCAACACGGTCTCGAAGATTGAACGCTCGCCTTCCTGAATCCACTGTCCCATTGAATGTAGGTCGGTGGTGAAGTCAACCGAAGCGGGGAAAATTCCCTTGTTGTCCTTGCCCTCGCTCTCGCCGTAAAGCTGTTTCCACCACTCCGCCATATAGTGGAGCTTGGGCTGGAAGTCGGCAAGAATTTCTATCTTCTTGCCCTCGCTGTAGAGCGCGTTGCGCACTGCCGCATACTGGAGGCAGATGTTCTGGTCGAAAGGCACGTCGGCGGCAGCGGCTTTCTCGATGTCGCAAGCGCCGGCAACGAGTTCGTCAATGTCGAAACCTGCACACGCAATGGGAAGGAGGCCAACCGGGGTGAGCACGGAGAAGCGTCCGCCCACGTTGTCGGGAATGACGAACGAGGTGTAGCCCTCCTTATCGGCGGTTGTACGCGCCGCGCCCTTGTGTGCGTCGGTTATGGCAACAATCACCTTGCGTGCGGTGTCCTTTCCCATCTGGTCCTCGCACTGCTTTTTGAGCAGACGGAACGTGAGGGCGGTTTCAGTTGTTGTGCCAGACTTGGATATGTTGATTACGCCGAATTTCTTGTCCTTGAGGTATTCGGTGAGTTCAAAAAGATAGTCTTCGCTAATGCTGTTGCCGGCAAAAAGCACCGTGGGCTTCTTCTTGTCGTTCACAAGCCACGAAAGGGTGTTTGAAAGAGCCTCGATCACAGCCCTTGCGCCAAGATAGCTGCCGCCGATGCCTGCAACGACAATGGTGTCGCATTCCTTGCGGAGCGTTGCGGCGCAGTCCTTGATAGCCTTCAGGTCTGCCTGGCTTATTGACGAGGGCAAATGAAGCCAGCCGAGAAAGTCGTTGCCCGGGCAAGTTCCTGCCTCAAGCTCCTTCTGGGCCTCAACAGCCTTGTTCTGCATTTCGGCAAGAGTGGCATCCTTGACGAACTGGCTTGCCTTTGAAAAATCCAAACTGATAGTTTTCATATCACTTCTATGTTTTGTTGTTTTATGTTCATCTTAAAGAGTCGGTGAGCAAACCTATTTCGAGCGCGGGCGACACATGGTTGTAAAGTATGTCGTAAACGGCGTAGAGTATCGGCATATTCACCCCGAACTGTCGGTTAATGATATACAGGCATTTGGTGCCGTAATAGCCTTCAGCCACCATTTCCATTTCAATCTGCGCACTTTTCACGCTGTAGCCCTTGCCAATCATCGTGCCGAACTCGCGGTTGCGGCTGAAATTGGAATAGCCCGTAACAAGCAGGTCGCCGAGGTAGGCAGTTGCGTAAACGTCGCGGCTTATCGGGTAAACGGCTTTCAGGAAACGGTTCATTTCCTTTACGGCATTGGATATTAGCACCGCCTGAAAGTTGTCGCCGTAGCCTAGTCCCTTGCAGATGCCGGCGGCTATGGCATAGACGTTCTTAAGCACCGTGGCGTATTCTATACCCACCACATCGGTGTTCACGGATGTCTTAATGTAGGAACTCGAAAGGAAGTCGGCAAGCGCACGCCCCAACTTCTTGTCAATACATCCTATGGTGAGGTACGTGAGCCGCCCAAGGGCGACCTCCTCTGCGTGGCTCGGTCCGCTAATCACCGCAAGCTGGTCGTCGGGTACGTTGTATATCTGGCGGAAATACTCGGTAACCACCAAATCTTCGTCAGGGACAATCCCCTTTATGGCTGTAACCACAAACTTGTTGACAAGCGGTGTTTTCAGTTTCTTCAGGCTGCTCTTGAGATAGGGCGACGGGGTTACGAAAATAACAGTGTCGCTTTTGGAAACGACTTCGTTTATGTCGCTGCTGAAGTTTATCGCGTCAACGTCAAACTTGGCCATCGTGAGATAGTGCGGATTATGACCGAGACGCTTAAATTCGCTGATGGTCTCCTTTGAGCGCACAAACCAGTTAAGCGCACCGCAATTCTCCATTATTATCTTGGCGATTGCAGTGGCCCAGCTTCCGCTACCCACAAGTCCTATCCTTCCGCAGTCTGACATTATTTATATTGCGTAAGCTCCAAGTTTTTCAACCAAGCTTTGCCGTCCAGGCAGCCACCTCGTCAACCGACGGTTTTACGGTGGAGAGTTTGTATTTCTTGATTATCTCGCCAATCTGCATCTGTATTTTCTGCGGATTTACGTCCTTCATGTCGGCAACCGTGTTGTAGCCGGCTTTTTGCAGAATGGGGACGATTTCCTCCGCCACGCCGAGAGCCGTATATTTGTCGGCGGCATCGCGCTGCGGCTTTGCCTCGGGGCGCATCTGCGGAAACAGGAGAACTTCCTGAATTGTTGTCTTTCCAGTCATGAGCATCACGAGACGGTCTATGCCTATGCCGATGCCGCTTGTGGGAGGCATTCCGTACTGCAAGGCACGCAGGAAGTCCTGATCGATTACCATTGCCTCGTCATCGCCCTTGTCGGCAAGGCGCATCTGTTCCTTGAAGCGTTCCTCCTGGTCTATCGGGTCGTTAAGTTCGGAGTAGGCGTTTGCAAGTTCCTTTCCGTTCACCATAAGCTCGAACCTTTCGGTAAGCCCCGCCTTTGAGCGGTGCATTTTGGTAAGCGGCGACATTTCCACGGGATAGTCGGTGATGAACGTGGGCTGTATGTAAGTGCCCTCGCAGAATTCGCCGAAAATCTCGTCTATCATCTTGCCCTTGCCGTAGGTTTCGTCAACCTCCTCGAGATTGAGTTTTTTGCAGACTTCGCGTATTTCATCCTCGCTCTTTCCCTCGAGGTCGTAGCCGGTTTTCTCCTTTATAGCCTCGAGAATGGGCAGACGGCGGTAAGGTGCTTTGAAGCTCACAATATTGCCGTCGATTTCGCGCTCGGGCTTGCCGTTTACCGCAATGCAGACCTTTTCGAGCAGCTTTTCGGTGAACGACATCATCCAATTGTAATCCTTGTAGGCTATATAGAACTCAAGGCAGGTGAACTCGGGATTGTGGTTGCGGTCCATGCCTTCGTTGCGGAAATTCTTGCCAATTTCGTAAACCCCCTCAAAACCGCCAACAATAAGACGCTTCAAGTAAAGCTCGGTGGCTATGCGCATATACATATCCACATTAAGCGCGTTGTAGTGGGTTATGAACGGACGTGCGCTCGCTCCGCCGGGAATGCTCTGGAGCGTAGGCGTTTCAACCTCGGTAGCACCTATGGCGTTCAGTTCCTGGCGTATTGTGTTTATCACCGCAGCCCTCTGCACAAAGGTCTCCTTAACGCCCTTGTTCACTATGAGGTCAACGTAACGCTGGCGGTAGCGCAGTTCCGCATCGTCAAAGCTGTCGTATGTCTTGCCGTCCTTTTCCTTCACCACAGGAAGCGGCTTCAGGCTCTTCGAGAGAAGTTTCAACTCTTCGGCATGAACGGAAATCTCGCCGGTCTGCGTGCGGAACACATAGCCTTTCACGCCCACATAGTCGCCGAAATCGAGCAGACGCTTGAACACCACGTTATACAGATCCTTGTTTTCATCGGGGCAAATGCCGTCGCGGGTAACGTAAACCTGCACCCTGCCCTTTGAGTCCTGAAGTTCGATAAAGCTCGCCTTGCCCATTATGCGTCGGCTCATCATTCGTCCGGCTATGCAGACACGGCGCGGCTCGGCATTTTCGTCAAAGTTTTCCTTTATATCTGTTGAGAAAGCGTTCGTGGGATATTCTTCGGCAGGATAAGGGTCTATGCCCAATTTCTTCAGTTCCGCCAAACTCTCGCGGCGGTTGATTTCCTGCTCACTCAAATCTAATACGTTCATATTTGCGCTGTAATGTGATTTTACCTGCAAAATTACTAATTTCTTTCCGATACGCCCCAATTTGGCGGCACTCATCTGCCGATTGCCTTTGCCGCCCTTTGCTCTACAATATCCGAACAACACCACCGGATTGTTGCAGAAAATCGCGCAACGCCGCCAAAATTGCGTAACGCATTGGTTTCCAAAAGAATAAACCTTTACAAAACATCCTTCGTAATAGATTGTTTTTCAGATATTTGCAACTGTCGAAAAAAGGTCTGATGTAGTTTGAATTATGTCTGATATAATTTTTCCTACGTCC
>CAVCON010000163.1:2416-5400 GCA_963603805.1 Oscillospiraceae bacterium | reverse complement strand
GTCAGAAATAATAAACCATACAAGTGCGCGGGCAACGGCTGTGGCAATGTCGATATTCTCAGGCATCTTCAATTTGGGGATAGGGAGCGGAGCATTGATTGGCGGAACAGTTTGCAGCCACTTGTCAGTATCATACATAGGTTTTGCAGGCGGATTGCTCGCATTGATAACTTTGGCATTGTGGTTTACAAAAATGCGCCGGCAACTCTGAGTGCAGAGATGCCGGCGCAATGTGGTTACAACTGTTAATGCGGTGTCAGATTGTCAGAAAACATTTTAAGGTATCTCCAATGCTTTTGCCGTAGCATTTTGCGGCATCTAATGCAATTCCATTAATGCCGGATTTCATTAGAAGCGCAATGTCGTCAGGCGTTATTTCTCCGAAAACGACAATGGGCAGGTTCAGGGATTTTTCTCGCGTTTGGGTTGCAATTTTACAGAAATCTTCCACGCAAAAACCATTGTCTCCTGTTCTTAAAGGACCGACGCACACATAGTCAGCCCCTGCCTTTTTGGCGGCGGCAATGTTTTCGCAGTCTTTTACTGCCATTCCTATGATATAGCCTTCACCAAGAAATTTCCTCGCCTCTTTTGCATTGTCGGAATTGCCGTTGCTGATATATACGCCGTCAGTCTCTGCCTTTTGGGCGAGTTCTATATCGTTTTCAACGATGAGCAGTGCCTCGTGTTTACGGCATAAAGCTTTTATTTCCACAAGAGTCTTTATGCTTTTTTCGCGATTGGCAGTATTGGCAAATTGTAGCTGAAGCCACTTACAACCCGCTTCAAGCGCATCAATAACGTCCTGTTGGAGATGTTCGGACTTGTCGGATATGAAAAGTTGGACAGGTGTCATTTTTTCATAAGTGCTTCGTCTGCAGCTTTCGCGGCTTTTCTGCCGTCTCCCATGGCGAGAATAACGGTAGCCCCGCCTCTTACGATGTCTCCTCCTGCATAAAGTTCCTCTCTTGCAGAACGCATATTCTCGTCAGTAACAATAGTGCCTTTTGCGCTAATTTCAATGCCGCTGACAGAGTGGGGGATTATCGGATTGGGGCGCACCCCGATGCTTACAATTACCAAGTCAACATCAAGGGTTTCTATTGCGCCAGGAATAGCAACCGGGCTTCTGCGCCCCGAAGCGTCTGGTTCGCCAAGTTCCATTTTTTGCAGTTTGACGGCTTTGACTTTACCATTTTCATCGGCAAGATATTCTATGGGATTGTGCAGGGTCAGGAATTTCACCCCTTCTTCTTTTGCGTGCTTAACCTCTTCTTTTCGTGCCGGCATTTCGTTCTCGGAACGACGGTAAACTATTGTGGCAGTCTCTGCCCCAAGACGCAAGGCAGTCCTTACCGAGTCCATGGCAGTATTTCCTCCGCCGACAACAAGCACGTGTTTGCCGAAAGGAACAGGTGTCGCGGATTCTTTGCTTGAAGCGTCCATCAGGTTGACGCGGGTAAGGTATTCGTTGGAGGAAAGAATGTTGATGTAATTCTCGCCGGGAATGTTCATGAACCTTGGGAGACCGGCACCGCTGCCTACAAAGATGATTTTGTAGCCTTCGTTTTCAAGTTGTTCAACGCTTATGGTTTTGCCAACGATGCAGTCTTTAACGAACTTCACTCCTATTTTGCGGAGGTTTTCAATTTCTGCGTCAACAATCTTATTTGGCAAACGGAATTCGGGAATTCCGTATTTCAGCACTCCGCCGATTTCGTGCAAAGCCTCGAATACGGTAACGGAATAACCGTTTTTAGCCATGTCTCCGGCAAAGGACAGAGAAGAAGGACCAGAACCCACGGCGGCAACTTTAATACCATTGGATGGTTTGCACACAGGAAGTTCGCTATGTCCGCTTTCGCGTTCGTAATCGGCTGCAAAACGTTCAAGATAACCAATGGCAACGGCTTTGCCTCCCGTCTTTATATGAATGCAGCCAGCTTCGCATTGTTTTTCCTGCGGACATACGCGACCACACACGGCGGGGAGGGAACTTGTGCGTTTCAATGTGCGTGCGGCTTCGGTAAAATCTCCACGTTCTATGTTCTTGATAAATCCGGGAATGTCTATGCTTACAGGGCATCCTTTTACGCATCCTGGGTTCGCGCAGTCGAGGCAACGTGTTGCTTCCTTTTGGGCTTGTTCCTTGGTGAGTCCTTGGTTCACTTCCTCGCGGAGACTGTGGGCACGGTATGCAGGCGGCAATTCCGGCATCTCCGCACGCAGGATTTGCATCCTTTCCTTGGGCTTAATGGTTTTGCGCAATTCTACACGCCATTGTGCGTCTCTGCCTTCTGTTTGTTCGCTTTTTCCGAGCATTTCCATTTCTTCGGCTTCGGCGGGTTTGTAGGCCCGAAGACGCATCATCATTTCGTCAAAATCAACTTCGTGTCCGTCAAATTCTGGACCGTCAACACATACGAACTTTGTTATTCCGCCTACGCTGGCACGGCAAGCTCCGCACATACCTGTTCCGTCAACCATTATAGTATTTAAGGACACATCGGTTGGTATTCCGTATTTCTTTGTCAGCAGACAAACGAACTTCATCATTATTGCAGGACCAATGGCAAAGCATTTGTCAACCTTTTCACGGTTTATCACTTTCTCAATGCCTTGGGTAACGAGACCCTTTTCTCCATACGAACCATCGTCTGTCATGACTATAACCTCGTCGGAGAACTCTTTCATTTCCTTTTCAAGAATAATGAGTTCTTTTGAACGCCCGGCTATAACGGTGATAACTTTGTTTCCTGCCTTTTTCAGGGCTTCCACAATGGGAAGCAGAGGAGCTGTGCCCACGCCGCCACCTGCGCAAACTACAGTGCCGTATTTTTTTATATCTGTAGGTTTCCCGAGAGGTCCAACCACGTCTGCGAGACAGTCTCCTGCGTTCATTTCGCAAATCTTTGTGGTGGAAAAGCCCACTTTCTGGATAACGAGGGTTATTGTGCCGTTCTCCTTGTCGGCTTGTGCTATTG
>CAVCON010000163.1:0-2406 GCA_963603805.1 Oscillospiraceae bacterium | reverse complement strand
GAGGGGGATGCGCTCGCCGTTTTCTGTGGCTCTCACGATAACGAAATTGCCGGCTTTCCTTGATTTTGCTATTAGTGGGGCTTCTACGACAAGTTTGAATACCTTTTCGGAAAATTGTTGTTTGTCAACTATTCTGTTCATGATAAATTGTTTTCTGTATCAATATTGCATTTGCAAAATTACGATTTATAAAGCAAAAACGAAGTTTTTCATGTGATTAATGCCGTAAAACGAAACTGCGGGAAAGTTTTGACGCTTTCCCGCAGTTTATATATGCCGTGGCTTGTCGCCACTTATTTACCACGGATCTTCTCCGCTTTCTCCGCTGTAAACAGATTTCGGAACCATTTCAAAGTAGTCGAGCATACAGCAGGTGCGCGTGTTGTCGAGCACCGATTTAATCCTTACGTAGTATGTCTCGTTCGGCTTCATGTTGCCGCTCCACAGAATTTTCCTCAAGCGGATGTAATCGCCTTCCACTGCGCGCAAGGGAGTGGTTACAACAGCCCCGCTTCTCGGGCAGCCGTTGTGCTTGTTATTCTTCATGTAGCCCTGGTTGTGCATATTTTTGTCGATTTCACGAATTTGATCCATGTCTCTGTCTGTCGGGTCGCGTTTCCAACCGATTTTGGGATTGGAAGCTGCAACGCGGAAGTCAAGCGGAAGCCCGATAGGGGTGGGGTTGTTCCTGTCCGTACCAAGATATACCTGGAACATTCCGAAGTGTTGTATCTCGGGTGCGCACATACGCAGTTCCCACGTTCCCTCGAACGGCACAGGCGGAAGTTTGAACGTTAAGTCGTACTGACCGATGATGTTGATTTCATCACCTTGCATATTATGCTGGTCTTGTGAATGGTACGGCACATAACGCCACTTTGTGTCATCGGTGTACCAGAATGTTGAAAGATACCCTGACGGAATGAACCTCCAGCGGTTGTCTTCCACTTGGCGCATACCGTTTGTCATGAGTTCCGGGCATATTGCGGCGAAATCAAATCTGAGTCGCTCGTTAAGCACCTTGCCGGGAACATCGTCATCGTACACAAGAATTTCGTCGATTGGGTAGTAGAAACCGTTAAGGGCGTTTGTGCTGCTGCCGCCGTTAAGTTGTGTTACCAAAGCCCCTGGACGGTCAACCACAAGCTCCTCGTATGTCCCGAAGAAAGAGTTGTCGTAAGTGCAGTGGCGGTTAAGTCTTATTCCGTTGGTCTGACTGCCTTCTGTAAGTTTCAGGAGACGGCGTGGTTTTCCCATGGTCTCGTAGTATTCCCAGCAGTCTATGGTCAATCTTGTCGGGTTTTTGTAGGAGTATCCAATTTCGTTGTGGTGAACCACAAGGTTGTTCCACGTTATGCGTTCGGGGAGCAGGTGGTAGGAAACGAATTGGTTTACGGCATTGTTATGGCTTTTCAGGTCTTCATCCGTAGCCAAGGGGTATGCCTCCCTGCATTTTTCAAAGAACTTGGCTTCTATTTCCGCATAATTCGTAACGTTGTTGTTTTCGTCAAGAATAGGTGCGGGTATTCCCCATTGGGTTTCAAAAACGCTATCGGTTTCTGTGAATGCGGTGTATCCTATGTAGCGGTGTTCCGGACTGGGACCCACTTCGCCTCCGGAAGTGTTTCCCGGGTCTATTGAGCCGTATTCCGGATGGTCGTATTCGTAGTCAAGGTCTATATATTCCACCAAAGAGTCCGCCCAGCCTGTTATTTCGAGCATTCTTGCGAATATACGCAGGTTTGGTGTCTGCTTTATCAGGTCGGGCAGGGAGGAGTTGCTCATGTCTATCACGCGGTCTATTGCATGAATGTAGCCGTTTGACACCTCGTTGTCCTCAGACACAATCCTCGATTTGTTGTTTATAAGAACGTATGCCTTTCCGCTTACGCTGTCGTTGTCAAAGCTTATTTGGAGGTAGCGGTCGTTCATGTTTGACGAGCCAAGCGTGCCATAATTCATGTCTGTCGTTTGGTAGGCCTCGCTTTCGCCATTGTCAACAATGCTGTTTCTGACAATAAATTCTGCTATTGTGTCCTCTGTTTGGGTTATGTCAAAATTCTTTGTTGTGTAAACAGAGTCGAGAAATTCCTGAATAGCCTCGTTTGTCGGGGCAAAAACCGTGAAGTTTCCGCGTTGTGATAGTAGGTCGGAAATACACGAAGGGGATTTGGGACTTATTTGCACTCTGCTCACAAGGTATGCATAACTGCTTAAGTTTTCAGAGCTTTCTAGAAACTGGTATGCACTATTGCCTTTGAAAACATAAAGGTTGCTTTCGTCAACCTTATCGCTACAGGACGCAAGGAACACGCCAAACAAAAGCAACAAGATAAATGACTTGAGGGTTTTCATTTTTGTTTTTGCTAAATAGAGTTTTTATTATTTTGATGCAAATGTATGAAA
>CAVCON010000162.1:0-5436 GCA_963603805.1 Oscillospiraceae bacterium | reverse complement strand
AACGAGGGGCGCGTCATTACGGAATGCCTATGCCGTATGCACGGAAAATTATATGCTGAAAACGCAAAAACTACATCGGACATAGAAAAAACTATGTCCGATGTAGTTTAAATTATGTCTGATGTAATTTTCGCCACTTGCAATCCTCTGGAAAACAAAAGTTTATCCAATTCTTGCAATTTCACGTAATTCCCAACAAATCAAGCTGTTGCAAAAACACACTTATATGCCGCCCAACTTATGCCCTTTCTTATTTGTTGAGTTTCCAAGTCGCCCCTTCTTTGGTGTCCTTCACCTCGAAGCCGAGCCGTGCAAGTTCATCGCGTATGCGGTCGCTCGTTGCCCAGTCTTTCGCCGCCTTGGCCTTTTGGCGCGTCTCGAGCAGCAGATCAACCGCCCCGCCGTATGCCTTTTCCCTGCCCTCGTTCGAGGTTGCCTCCTTGCGAAGCCCGAGAACATCGAACGCAAAATCAGAGAACAACTTTCCAAGTTCAGCAAGCGCATCTGGGGCTATTGTTTTCTGTCCGCCAGCCACTTGGTTTATCATGTGGCAAGTGTCAAACAGATGGCTTATCAATATTGGCGTGTTGAAGTCATCGTTCATGGCTTCATAGCATTTTTCCCTTACAGCCTCAATGTCCTTAACGGTGATTTCCCCACCGGCTGTGGGCGCAATCCTCGAAAGGTTCGCGTATGCGTCCATCATTCTTTCAAGCCCTTTCTTGCTCGAAGCCAACGCCTCGTTGGAGAAGTCAACCGTGCTGCGGTAATGCGCCTGAAGAATGAAAAAACGGATTGTCATGGGCGAATAGGCACTCGTAAGTTTCGGGTGGTTTCCTGTGAAAAACTCTTCGAGAGTTATGAAGTTTCCGAGGCTCTTGCCCATTTTCTGCCCGCCGTTCACGGTTATCATGTTGTTGTGCATCCAGTAGCGCACCATCTCATCGCCCTGCGACGCCACGGCTTGCGCTATCTCGCATTCGTGGTGGGGAAAAACCAAATCAAGACCGCCTCCGTGAATGTCGAAGTGGTTGCCGAGATATTTCCTGCCCATTGCCGTGCATTCGGTGTGCCACCCGGGGAAACCTTCGCTCCACGGCGAGGGCCAGCGCATTATATGTTCGGGCTGCGCCTTCTTCCACAGGGCGAAATCCGCCTGGTTGTGCTTCTCCCCTATGCCGGCAAGGTTGCGGCTCTCGTTGATTATGTCGTCAAGGTTGCGCCCCGAAAGAACGCCGTAATGGTGCTTCTGGTTATACTTTTCTATGTCGAAGTAAACGCTTCCGTTGCTTTCGTATGCAAAGCCGTTGTCAAGGATTTTCTTTACAAGCTCCTCCTGCTCTATTATGTGTCCCGTTGCGTGGGGCTCGATGCTCGGCGGAAGCACATTGAGGGCTTTCATCGCATCGTGGTAACGGTTCGTGTAATACTGCGCCACCTCCATCGGTTCAAGCTGTTCAAGACGCGCCTTCTTGGCTATCTTGTCCTCACCTTCGTCAGCGTCGTGCTCCAAATGCCCAACGTCGGTTATGTTCCTTACGTAGCGCACCTTGTAGCCTATGTGCTGGAGATAGCGGAACACCACGTCGAAAGTTATTGCCGAACGCGCATGACCGAGATGCGGATCGCCGTAAACTGTAGGGCCGCAAACATACATTCCGACCCTTCCCGGGGTTAGCGGTTCAAACGCCTGCTTTGTGCGGGTGCGTGTATTGTAAATTAAAAGCTTCTGAGTCATATCTTACTTGTGTTTGTTTGCCTCGCGGAACTTGTGTCCGCCAACAGCAAAGTTACGAAAATTATTATTAGCCGCATTCGGGCTTGCTTTTGTTTGGCGGCGGAACGGCTATTCAAACAAACTTGGTTCCGTTTCGCCGTTTTCCTCCCCGCCGCTGCTTTCCCCACTTTCCGTTTCAACGGGTTCTTCGGGCTTCAACAGCGAAGGAATCTGCTCCACGCCCGCCACGCTGAACGTTGTTACCCTCTTTCCACGCGCCTTGAAGCTTTTCACGCCCACAAACTCGCTTGCCTCAACCTCCAACGGCTCGCGGAAACTGTCAGCCCCGCCGAGGGTTATGCGGAAACGGGAATATTCGTCAGACGAAAGGCAGGCAAGGCGCGACTTGGCATCCTCGCCAAGGAAATTCTGCCTCTTCGACGAGCGTTCAAAGTTAAAACGCTTGAGGTAAAGGTAGTCGTTTTGCGTGGCATCGTAAAGCAACGCCGTCCAAACCTTGCCCTCGTCATACTTCTCCATACGGATAATCCCGGGTTCATAGTGGTTGCTGAGATCAAAGTCGGTGGTGTAAAAAGAACCGTCGTCAAGCACCACAAGTATCCTGTCGCTGCCGTGGAACTCGCCCACAAAATCCCCGCATCCGTCAATGTTCAGGCGGTTAACGTCCTTGTCGAACCAAATCTTGCAGCCTCCGAGCGTGGAAACGCCGTGGCTTTTGAGCGTTATGCGGTAAACGTCGTTTTTGGTGAGAGTGTTGCCACGGCTTTGGCGACCTTTTATCTGCAACTCGCCGAAGTCGCACTCAAACGCCAGTTTCTTTATTTTCGGGCTCGGTTTCAGCGCAACCTTTATCACCTCCGCCTCGCCGTTGGGATTGGCTGTGAAATAAACCACGCGGCTTCCCGGAGTGCCAAGTGTGAGGTCGTACTCGCGGTCATGGGTAATCGACGTTACGTTGAAGCGTTTGTAGAAATAAGTGCCCGCCTTGCCGTCGCGATACACCACATTGTAAGTGGTGCGCTTGTCGTTTTTGCGGAACACTGCGAGGTGGATAATCTCAACCTTGCGCTTTTCCCTCTTGGATCGTTCGGTTTCCCCCACAAACAGTTTGTCGGCCACGCGTGTAACCTTGTAAGTTCCATCGCGATAGAAAATAATCACGTCGTCTATGTCGGAGCAATTCTCAACAAACTCATCGTGCTTCAGCCCTGTGCCTATAAATCCGTCAGCGCGGTTTATGTAAAGTTTCTCATTTGCCTCCACAACCTTTGCAGCCTCTATGGTGTCGAACGAGCGTATCTCCGTCAGGCGCGGATAGCTTGCGCCGTATTTCGCCTTTATCATGGAATACCAGTTAACGGCAACCTCCACGATGTTTTCAAGGTCTTTTTCAATTTTGGCCATCTCCTCGCGGATGCGCGCAATAAGCTCGTCGGCCTTGTCCTTGTTGAATTTTAGTATGCGCTGCATCTTTATCTCAAGCAACCGCAATATGTCCTCGCGGGTTACTTCGCGCACAAAATCCTTCTTGTATGGTTCGAGTTTCGAGTCGATAAACGCCACCGTAGTATCGATGTCGGGAGCCTGTTCAAACTGTTTTTCCTTGTATATGCGCTTCTCGATGAAAATCTTCTCGAGCGAGGCGAAAAACAGCTGTTCTTGAAGTTCGCCACGGCGTATTTCAAGTTCCAACTTCAGCAGGTGCTTTGTGCGCTCCACGCTGCGGCGCAACACGTCGCTCACCGTGAGGAAATGGGGCTTGTTGTTCTCCACCACGCAGCAGTTGGGCGAAATGCTCACCTCGCAGTCGGTGAACGCATAAAGGGCATCAATAGTCTTGTCGCCGCTCGTGCCGGGTGCAAGATGTATGTGGATTTCCGCATTCGCGGCGGTAACGTCCTCAACCTTGCGTATCTTTATCTTGCCTTTGTCGTTGGCTTTCAGTATCGAGTCGATGAGCGTCTGGGTGTTCTTGCCGAACGGGATTTCGGTTATCACGAGGGTTTTGTTGTCGAGTTTCTCAATCTTTGCCCTGACCTTGACATTCCCGCCGCGCATACCGTCGTTGTAGCGCGACACGTCCACATATCCGCTCGTGGGGAAATCGGGATAAAGTTTGAAGTCCTCGCCGCGCAGACAGTTCACCGCCGCATCGCAAAGCTCGTTGAAGTTATGGGGCAGTATCTTCGACGACAAACCCACGGCAATGCCCTCAACGCCCTGCGCCAAAAGCAGCGGAAACTTCACAGGGAGCGTTACAGGCTCCTCGTTTCTTCCGTCATACGACAGTTTCCACTCCGTTGTCTTGGCGTTGAACATCACGTCGAGCGCAAACTTCGAGAGCCTCGCCTCAATGTAACGCGGGGCTGCCGCAGAATCATCGGTCAGGATGTTTCCCCAGTTCCCTTGGGTGTCTATCAGCAGGTTCTTCTGCCCAAGCTGCACAAGGGCGTCGTAAATCGAGGCGTCGCCATGCGGATGGAATTTCATCGTTTCGCCCACAATGTTCGCCACCTTGTTATAACGTCCGTCGTCCATGCGCTTCATTGTGTGCAGAATGCGTCGCTGCACCGGCTTCAATCCGTCGTCAAGATGCGGCACGGCACGCTCGAGAATCACATAGCTTGCATAATCCAAAAACCAGTTCTCATACATTCCCGGCAACCGCCTTATGATGTCGCCACTGTCGCCAGTTTCGGGAACATACTGCGAATGAAGCTCTTTTTCGTTATTTTCGTCAGACATATAATAAAGGTGTTCTTGTTTAGTTGCGAATCATTGCAAAGATAACGAAATTTCCGTTATGCCCACGCCGCACAAAGGCAATAAACGCCCCGCAACCGCGTTAAGAACTATGAGTTATGAGGTGCAAACTTAGACATATCGCTTTTCTGGCTGCGGCTTTGGCTTTCGCCGCAATGGGCGTGAACGCCCAGACACGCAAGGTGCAGAACAAGCCCTACATAGACAACCGCAGGTTTCACTACGGCTTTCTCTGCGCCGTGCATTCCCAAAGCATGAGCTTCGAGAACAACGGACACATAAACGAAACCACAGGCGAACAGTGGTATGCCACCAACGACCGTGGCGACATAGGCTTCAGCATAGGCGTTCTCGGGGAATGGAGACTCAACAAGTATTTCGCCCTGCGCACAACGCCCACAATCAACTTCGGGCAAAAACACCTCACCTTCCGCGAAAAATCCTCCGGCAGGGAAGTTTCCGAATCCATGAAGTCCACCCTGATTTCCGTCCCTGCCGACATAAAGTTCAGCGCACTGCGTTTCAACAACCACCGCCCCTACCTGCTTGCCGGACTTAACGCCATGTACGACCTCACGGGGCACAAGCAGGACGCGATACTCACCAAACCGCTTTCGCTATACGCCGAGTTCGGCCTTGGCTGCGACTTCTATATGCCGTTCTTCAAGCTGATACCCGAGATAAAGTTCTGCATCGGCCTCAACGACATTCTCGACAAAAACCGCAAAGACCTTATCGACAAGACAAAGCTTGCCTACACCGAGGCGGTGAATTCCGCCAAAACAAGCATGGTTGTAATTTCATTCTATTTTGAATAAGAACCCTGTTTAGGGCAAGAAAACGCAAAAAGTATTTGAATGTTTCTCAGAGGTTTGCGAACGGCGGAAAAAAGGTCTGATGTAGTTTAAATTATATCAGACATAATTTTTTCTACA
>CAVCON010000161.1:0-5489 GCA_963603805.1 Oscillospiraceae bacterium | reverse complement strand
GGATTCGAACCACCGAAGGCGTAAGCCAGCAGATTTACAGTCTGCCCCATTTGGCCACTCTGGAACTTGCCCTTTTCAATAAAACCTGACTGCAAATTGCAGCCGTCCCGGCAATCGAACTGTTCCCGAAACGGCTGCAAAGTTACTTATTAAATTCTAACTGCAAAATTTTTGGGGCGTTTTTTTTAATATCCGCGCTGTTTTTCTTTATACTTTGCCAATTGGCGCTGCAAAGCATCGACACAAAGGTCAACGCCCTCCTCAAAAGTGTCGCACGTTTTTTCGGCAAACAGTTCGCCGTTCGGCATGAACAGGCGCACCCCTGTGGACTTGTTTTTGGCAGTTTCGGGCTTCACCACTTTCAGCACCACCTCGGCAGTTCCCTCGGGACCGCTTGCCTTTGACAACTTTGAGACTTTCTTCTCAATGAACTCATGCAGCTTTTCGTTTGCATCGAAATGGATTGATTTCACCTTTATTTCCATAATCATATCTTTTTAAGCCCTTGGATGGGCAAGTTGATAATTCTTCTTCAGCTCCTCCATCGAGGTGTGGGTGTAAATCTCCGTCGTGGCAAGGCTCTCATGCCCGAGCAGCTTTCTCACCGCCTCTATGTCCGCGCCGTGGTTCAGCATAGCCGTCGCAAAGGAGTGGCGCAGCACGTGGGGCGAACGTTTTTTCATCGTGGTTACAAGCGACAGTTCCTCATTCACGATTTTTCTCACCTGCGAATTGGAAAGCCGCTTTCCTTTTGCGTCAACATACAATGCGCCGCCGCTGCATCCCACCGCCATTGCGCGTTTTTGCAGGTAAGCCTCCACAAGCGCGAGCAACTGCGGCGCAAGTGGGATTATGCGCTGCTTGTCCCTTTTCCCTGTAACCTTCACTTTTTTCCCACTTCTGTCTATGTCGGAACAATCGAGCGAGGTCAATTCTGAAAGACGCATACCTGTGCCATAGAACATTTCCAAAATCAGATGGTTTCTAATTCCCTCAAAAGTGTCGGGGAAACTTATGTCGTCAAGCAGCCGCTCCATATCATTCTCCTTCACGAAATATGGCAACGCCTTTGACTTTTTAGGTCCGACTATGCGAACCGTGGGATCTGCCACGCATAGTTTTTTTGCAAGGGCGAACTTGAAATAGCTGCGCAACGCGCTCAAACGCCTGTTCACCGAAGCCGCCGAATTCCCCGCCTCAAGCATCGAAGCCATCCAGCGGCGTATCTGCTTTTCGGCAGCGTCCGTATGCAGGGAGGGTTCATCGCCGTCCGCGCCGCACGCCGTGCGCACAAATTTCTCGAAGTGCCGCAAGTCCCTTTCGTAGCTATCAACCGTAAGCGCGGAATAGTTACGTTCATGCCTGAGATAATTGCAGAAATCCTCTATATACATAAATTCGCCACGCAATTGGTTCACGCAACGAATTTAGACAAAAATTCCCGAAGACGCAAATATCTTCGGGAATTTATTTTCCTCTTATATTATATGTACAAGAAAGCGCGGGATTAATCCTCTTTTTCGCAGTTGAGCTTTTGGATATAAACAGCGTGCTCTTTTTTCAAACGGCGAACTACAGAAGGTTTGTTAAACTGCTGACGGCTGCGCAATTCCTTCACCACGCCTGTCTTTTCAAATTTACGCTTGAATTTCTTCAAAGCCCTTTCGATGTTTTCGCCTTCTTTTACGGGTACTACAATCATGTTTTTAATTTATTATTAGTTTATTATATTCTTCGTCAATGGCATATCCAAGGCATTCAGAGCCTCCATACCAAATTTCACGGCTGCAAAATTAGTCATACTTTTGTGATATGCAAAAATTTAGTGCCACTTTTTTAACGCTTCCTCTTATTTTCTTGCAAGTTTCCCGCCGCCAAGCCGCCTGTTCACAAAAAAAGAAGGAACCCGAAATTCTTGTTCAGGTTCCTTCCGTTCTCATATGTCCGTCAAACTATTTGGAGTTGTTGCCAAATGCGTCGGACAATGCGGCGAGCACTGCTTTCAACACTCTGATTACTATCTCTATCACTTTTTTGCCTTGTTCAGTCATAATGTTTTTCTGTTTTAGTTTTTCATGTTTTTCAAAGAACCCGCCCTGCCTCATGGCAAGGCGGATTCCATTTCCCTTAAAGTTTCATGCGTTGGGGTCAACCTGGCTTCCGCCGTTGCCGCTGTCGCTTTTGTCAGCCTCCGCCAGACTCACGAGCTTCACGTCCTTGTTGGTTATCGCGAATGCGGAACGCATTGCGGCACTCTTGGTAAAGCGCACCCTGACTTGGGAAATGTTGCTCTTTTGGAAGTCGTCCTTGTTCTCCGCGCCCTTTGACTTCAGGGTTGCACGGAAAGACCCGAGGTCGCCGAACCTGACGCTCTTGCCGTCCTGGAGCGAAAGGATTATCTGCTCCTGAAGCGAGGAGAGCACCGCTTTCACGTCGTGCACGGTTACGGTACACTCGCGGCTGATGTTTGCGGCTATCTGCTCAAGGGTCAGATATGAGTTGTTCTTGACCTGCGCGTAAAATTTCTCGGTTCCGTCCTTGGGGTTCTTGCGCTTGATTACGTTGTAATAAATCATGGTAATTTGTTTTGGTTGGTTAGTTTTTGGTTTCACTCACCGTGAGAGGCCTTGCAGCGTCATGCGGCTCGTGTATCAACGTTGACGGTGCAAAGATACGGTTGCCCGCAAGCCGTCTGAAGCCCAGCGAAGCCCAACCCCACAAAATCGCGCACTTTCACCGCCCCGCAACCGTCATATTTACAAAGCGTTTTCCTGTTTCTGTAAGAAACATTGCCCACTCTTTGCATTTCTCCTATTTTACCTCAGTCAGTGAAAAGACAGAGGCGTTTTGAATGTTCTATGGCATACATCCGATTGGCTTGTTACCGAAGAAGCAGCAAGCGCCCGCCAACTCGACTGTCCCCTGCCCAACCTCGAGCCTCCGCCAAATTCCCCACGAAACAGAAAACGCCGCCAAAACCGCATAACACATTGAATTACAAAGAAATATTCGCGCAAAGCACATCCTGCATAACAATTTGTTTCTCAAGTATTTGCGACAGAAAGAAAAAGGTCTGATGTAGAAAAAATTATATCAGACATAATTCAAACTACATCAGACATAGTTTTTCCTACGTCCGATGTAGAAACTGTTTTAATTTTTTCACCTCATGATTAGAGATGTATTTTTGAGACAGGTTCGTCATTCTGATGAGGAAGATAGCGGGCTGTCTGACGAAGAAGAGGGACGGACGTGACCAAAAAGACGCTCAAAGCACAGGCGGAAGTAAAGGATAAGGATTGGTTAAATGCAAAAAATCAAAACAGTTTCGTAGTTTTCGGGGAGTTTACAAAAGAATGCGCGATTATGGTTTTTCGATAATTGTAGGGGCGTATTGCATACGCCCTGTACGCCACCACGTGAACCGCTCCGCAAACTGCCACTTTACTTTGCAAAATCGGCGCAATTCAGGGCGTATGCAATACGCCCCTACAATTGGCGCAATTTTTTGATTTATTACCAATTGTGCGATTACATGGCGCATGGCATACGCCATGTATGTTCCTTGTCAATTTTTCTTTTTCAAAAGACATTCCGCCACGGTGTTGCGCAAGTCGCCCGTCTCGTTGTCATCGGCATACTCCCAATACATTCCTCCGCGCAATTTGTTTTCCATTATATAATGGCATTTGGCGGCAATGGATTTTTTGTTCTCAAAGCCCAGCACCATGTTCCCCTCGTCATCCTCCATATAAGGCACTTGCGATTCCGCGCTCCATTTCTCCGTAACGCCCGCCAGCGCACGCGGGCTCTTGACATACGCCTGATACGGCTTGACTCCCCTGCCGTAAAAAGGCATTCCCACAACAAGTTTGTCTGCCGGCACGCCCTTTTCCAAATGACTCCGCACCGCCTGAGCTGTAGTCATCCAGCCCGAAATGGCGGAAGGGTATAAAGCCGAATGATGCTTGGGCGGACTTGCCATGTCGTAAGACATCACATTTACAAGGTCAAGATATTTTATGCAGTTCTTGAAATCCACATACTCCCCGCTCGCTATTGTTGCACAGGTAACAAGCCTCTTTTTCCCCACCGCCTTTCTCAGCTCATGCATAAGCAGGGTGAAATTCCCTGTGTCGTCGGGCGAGCACGATATGCCCGCGCTTTTCTGCGTGGGGTACTCCCAGTCTATGTCTATGCCGTCAAGTCCGTACTCCTCAACCAGCCGCTTGCAATCCTTGGCGAAGTTTCTCCTGCAAACCTCGTCCGCCGCCATCTCGCTGAAATTTCCCGCGCCCCAGCCGCCGACCGACAGCAGCACCTTCAGTTTAGGGTTTGCCCGCTTTAATTCCGAAATCTTTCTCAAACGGGCGGGATTGTCAATGCTCACGCCGTCGAAAGTTCCGTTCACCTTGCCAAAGGCATAGTTTATATGCGTCATCAGCGCAGGGTCAGGCATAACGCTTGTCCATGAAGTTACATACGCCACAACAACAAAGCCCTTGCCTTTTGCAAAACAAACTTCCGCCCCCAAAAGCAAAGACAGTACTATTGAACAAAAGCAACGCAACCTGTTATTCATATCCTCAAATATTGTTTTTCTTATTAACCGCTGTGAAATCAGCGTTTCCATCACCTGCAAAAATACACCGCGCCGTCATGCCTGACCATTACCATGAAAGACATTTCCAGCGGAAACACAATTATATTATCAGCGGCGGGAAACCAAATATCGTCAAAATGCTGCGAAAAATCCTGCAAACTCATTTTGTCTATCGTTTCAAAATTGTCCCAACACACATATATAATGTCTGCCGTTACTTTCAAATAAGCAAACAGTTCTGAAACGCAGAAATTCTCCTGAAGCGCGTTGAATTTTTCCACAAAAGCACCTTTGCGCTCAAAATAATCAACAACCGGCATTTTCAGCTTGGATATTTGCATCTTACTACAGAACTGGCGGTACAGCACGCCGCACTCTTCCGCGCTAAGAGTGTAAAAATTGGGAAAAGGTTTCCCTGTTTCCTTCTCAAACTGCTCTATTTTGAATGCCTCCATATTTCGCCAGATCCTTTGTCGCAGAAGTATTTCCCGCCTTTCTGCAAACGGTCAAAATTTCTTTTTAATACTACTACACTCACAATGTAAAGTTAGTGCAAATTCATCACTTATAAATGACAAAATCGCAAAATTTTCAAATTTATCACTTATGGAGGATAAAATTAAAAGACATTCCAACATAATGCACTGACAAACAACGTTTTCCCTTTAAGCCGACATTCTTTTATAACCTTTTGGAAAACAATATGTTGCAAAGTGGCGAAAAAAGGTCTGATGTAGTTTGAATTATATCAGACATAATTTTTCTACATAGGACATAGTTTTTCCTACATCCGATGTTGTTTTCGGGGTATTGGGAAAAGAGGGGCGATTGTGGTTTTGCGGAAATTATATGAACGGTGTATGTTGTTTATTGATTGCAACGGTAT
>CAVCON010000160.1:0-5564 GCA_963603805.1 Oscillospiraceae bacterium | reverse complement strand
TTGAATTATATCAGACATAATTTTTTCTACATAGGACGTAGTTTTTTCTATGTCCCATATAGTTTTCGGGGTGTTTGGAAAAACAATTCCACATTTTGTTGTACCGTAATACAACTTTCGCTATCTTTGCAGACAACGCGACATGAGCAGGAAAATAATAGCATATAAAGACCACTTCAACACTTTCTTTGCCGAACTTGACAAAGGGACGCAAGACAAGGTGCTGTACGTCCTGATGCTGCTACGCACACAAGACCGTCTGCCAACCAAGTTTATAAAGGCGATACGCGATGGGCTTTTTGAAGTGCGGATAGAGTACAACAGCAACATCTACCGCATATTCTTTGTATTTGACGGCAACAAGATAGTGGTGCTTTTCAACGGCTTTCAAAAGAAGACGCAAAAGACACCTGCGAACGAAATAAAGAGGGCATTGAAACTAAAAGATGAATATTATGCAAGCAAAGGAGATTAAAAAAGATATTTACGACATTGACGCTCTGATAGACGAACGTTTCGGCAAGGAAGGTACACCGGAGCGAGCCGAAGCGGAAGAACGCGCATACGCATTCTATACAGGCGCGATAATTGAGGACGCACGCAAGAAAGCCAAGATAAGCAAAGCCGAGCTGGCGCGAAGATTAGGCACTGACCGCGCTTATATTACACGCATCGAAAACGGACAAATAGAGCCAAAAGTTTCCACATTCTACCGCATTGCAGCCGCCCTCGGTTGCACCGTCGGGCTTATCACCCCCATCAACTGACACTGCACTCGACATATAATATTGCCCTGGCTTTTTATCCCCTTTCCCTGCAATAATACCAGCCGTTTCAACGTTAGACTATATATTGTGCGCAGCCGCAAGCGGCGCACTGCCCTTATTCAACAAACTCCCGTGAAGCGGTACACTATATATAATATATGTATGTTATTGGCGTTTGTGGTCATGCTCGGTTCGTGCACCACAAGCAACAACACGCCCATTACACGCTTCTACCATTCGTTCACGGCGCGCTACAACACCTATTTCAACGGACACGAGGCATACAAGCAGGGCGTTCTTGCCCAAGACCAGGGCAACAAGGACAACTTCACTGAAATGCTTCCTGTTTTCGCCGTGAGCAACAAAGGCACCGCCGATTTGGGCAAGGGCAACTTCAACACCGCGATAGAAAAATGCGAGAAGGCGATAAAGAACCACTCGATAAAGCGCAAGCCCAAGATTAACCGCACACGCAAACGCACCCCGAAGCAAAAGAAAATCCTCGCCAAAAAGGAATACAACCCATTTCTCAAAAATGCGTGGATGCTTATGGGCGTCTCGCAATTCCGCAAAGGCGAGTTCATCGAGGCGGCGTCCACATTCTCGTACATCAACAGGCTTTACGCCGCCGAACCCGACGTTCTCGCCGAAAGCCGTGCATGGCTTGCCGCGTGCTACTCCGAACTGAACTGGTTTTATGACGCGGAAGACATTTTCCGCAACAAGATAGGGCGCGACAGCGTGCCGCACTCCGCGAAAAAGACGCTTGACGCTTCGTATGCCGACTTTTACGTGCGCCAGCAGAAATACGATGAAGCACTGCCCTACCTGCAACGCATGGCCAAGCACACAAAAGGGTCGCTCGCCAAGGCAAGGATACACTTTCTGCTGGGACAGATATACAACCAGAAAGGCGACAAGAAACTTGCATACAAATCCCTGTCGAAAGTTGCGAGCCTCAGCCCCCCCTACGAGGTTCAGCTCAACGCCCGCGTGCTTCAGGCAGAAGTTGTGTCGAAAGGCAAGTCGAAAGCCATGCTCTCGCGCCTGAACCGCATGGCGAAGAAAGCCAAAAACCTGAAATACTGCGACCAGATATACCACGCAATAGGAAACATACACCTTGCCTCGAACGACACGGCAAAGGCTGTGGCGGCATACGAAACGGGAGTTTCCAAATCAATGCGCAGCGGCGTGGAGAAAGGTGCGCTGCTGCTGAAACTCGCCACAATCTACTACAGCCACAACGACTTCACCTCATGCCGGCGTTGCCTTGGGAAAGCCGTGGGCATGATAAGCAAGGAACGCAAGGACTACGACAGCATTCAGGCTTTGAGCAAGGTTATCGACAAACTCGAACCGCACACTGCGGCTGTGTTTGCGCAAGACAGCATTCAGGCCCTCGCCAAAATGCCGGCAGACAAGCAGAACGCGGTGTTTGACAAAGTGATTGAACTTGAGAAGAAGCGCATACGCGAAGAGCGCAAAAAAGCCGCGCTTTCGGGAAACAAGGGAAACACCGGCACAAAAACCGCAAACAACTCCAAAAAGGACGACACCCAAACCACGACTGCATCAGCCAACACCAAAGGCGATGACAAGAAAACCTGGTATTTCTACAACCCACAGGCAGTGGAAAACGGCAAACAGGCATTCGCCCGCCAATGGGGCGAACGCGAGCTTGCCGACAACTGGCGAAGGTCGAACAAGGAAATGACCGCGCAAACCGACATGGGGGAAAGCGAAACCGAAGACGGCGAAGAAAACACCCAGCCCAAGGACTCCACCGCCCAAACGTCAAAATCCGCCGCCGACACCGCCACCGCGAAAAAGGACAGCAAGAAGGAAAAAGTTTCCGCCAAAGACAAGGACAACGAAAAGCAGACAAGGGAATACTATCTTGAACAACTGCCAAAGACTGAGGCGGACATTGAGGCAAGCAACAAGAAGATTATGGAGAGCCTCCATGCCGCCGGCGTAATAGAAAAGGACAATCTAGCCAACTATGCGCTCGCCGAAAAAAGCCTCACGAGGGTTTACACCGAATATCCCTCATACGAGAAAATGAACGAGGTGCTTTACCAGCTGTTCCTGCTCGAATCGCAAATGGGCAACCACGAACTGGCGCAACGCTACAAGGACGAACTCGCACAAAAGTATGCGGAGGACAAACTTGCAAAGCTGATTACAGATCCTAACTACGAATATGACTCAAAATACGGCAAGCATCTTGAAGACTCGCTCTACGCCGCCACCTACGAGGCATTCCGTGCCGGAGACCCCGCAACCGTGGTGAAAAACGCCGCTTTCTCGAAAGCCCGCTTCCCCGAAGGCGAAAACCGCGCCAAGTTCATGTTCCTCGACGCGCTGTCAAACCTTGCCGAAGGGCGGAGGGACGCTTTCCGCAACGAACTCGACACTCTCGTAAAGGCATACCCCAAAGACGAGATAACCCCCCTGGCGCAATCTATGCTCAAAGGAATAAAGGAAGGCAGAGTGCCGGGAAGCGGGATGTATGACATTGGCTCGCTGTGGACACGCAGAAGCAAGGGCGACGCAGCCCTGATGGACTCCATAGAACTTGCACGCCAGCTGTCGGCGGAACGCAACACCGACTTCAACGTGATTATAGCCTACCCCGCCGACTCGGTTGACGAAAACCAGCTGTTGTATGACGTGGCGCGGTATAATTTCACGAACTTCGCAGTGCGAAACTTCGAACTGGAGCAGACTATGCAAGAGGGGCTTGGCGAAATGATAGTGAAAGGCTTCAACAATTTTGACGAAGCCCATTCCTACGCGCAAATGCTCTACAACACGGCCTCGGTGCAGCGGCATCTCGCCCACGCCAAACTCATAATCATCTCGAAAGGCAATCTCGAAAAACTCGGAACGGACTTCAGCATAGCCGACTATCTGAAATTCTACGACAAGACATTCGCGCCGCTTAAAATAAAGCCGGAACTGCAACTCGACAAGCAGACCGACATCTACCAGTCCGAGGACGACCTGCCCTCCAACGCAGAAGAAAACTCCGAAAGCGAACCGCAGGACGACAACAGCTATCCCGACGACGACAGCCAGGACAGCAACGACGGCGAATGGTATGACGTGGAATGACAGACACAATCTGGAAGCGCAAACCGCTGGATTTCAAAGAATTACCCACACAAACCACATTCTTTGTAACGTTTTGTTTTTCAGATGTTTGCAACTGCCGAAAAAAAGGTCTGATGTAGTTTAAATTATATCAGACATAATTTTTTCTACATAGGACATAGTTTTTTCTATGTCCTATGTAGTTTTCGGGGCGTTTTGAAAATTACAGGTGATTATGGTTTTGCGGAAATTACATGAACGGTGTATGTTGTTTTTTGATTGCATACGGTATATCTGTAGGGGCGTATTGCATACGCCCTGTATGCCACCGTGTGAACCGCATCGCGAATCGCCGCTACGACACTGCAAATCCGCGCAATTCAGGGCGTATGCAATACGCCCCTACAACGGTGCAATTTATTTATTATTTGGATGTTGCGTGTTTGTATGGCTTATTGCATTCGCCCTGTATGCCACCGTGTGAACTGCGGCACATACCGTAACCGCGACAAAGCCACCCTGGATTTTCACTGCATTACCATTCCGTTTGCTGTTGCGACGAAATTTGCCTAACTTTGTCGCAAATTCTGCGACGTTATTCAATATTTAACACTTTACAAACGCATTATGACTGAAACTTATCCCTTCAAACCTGGCGACTGGATTATGGACGAGGGCGATTTCGCGAAAGTCGAGAGCGTCTTCACCTTGTATTACGAACCTTTTGACATCGCCGAAGATGATGACGCGCAAGTCGGCGATTACAAGCATACGGTCATTTCATACCACACCTTTTGCACCCCGCGTGGCCGTGTGTGCAGTTCAAAGGCGCAAACAACTTACTTGGATGTATGCGACTGGATAGAGCTTATGACTCCGGAGCAGGAAGCTTTGCTGGAGCAAATAAAGTTGAGGAAAGCAGAAGCCCTTGCCGCATGGGAAGCCAAATGCAAAGAAGCAAAAGAATGCGTGGAAATCTTTGTGAGCACAAAGAAAGGGGAAGCCGCCACCGCGCTCTCCAAGTTCCGCAAGGTGGCAAAGGCTCTGCCCGAAAGATTTACATTCTCCGATGTGCAGGCAATACTTCGTTCGATACCCGAAATAAAGGCAGACACGGCAAACACGGAGTGCGATGACAAGGAGTACATAAACTTTGAACTGTGCTACATACTCAAGGAACAAAGCGGGAGATGTCTCTCGTTTAATAAGATTAGGAATTTTGACTGCTTCGAGGATTTGCCGGCTTACATCAATTACGAGATGGTTTTCGTCTCTTTGTACCACTTGGTTCGGCTGTATGGTGAGGAAACCGGCTCGGAAAAGCTGCATCTTTTGACAGAAAGGCTGGCCAAAGCCGGCAAGGCGATGTTCGACCCGATGAATCGGGATGACCAGCTTGCCAAGGACTATTTCAAACACGCGCCCAAGATTTTTTACACGTTCGATAAGGCGTATGCCACAATAGAGGCTTTTTTGGACAGGAACTCGAAAGAATTGGGCGTTGAGGACTTCGCCGAATTGGTAAAGAACAAGGACGAGAATATCTTAAGGATATATCATAAGGTTCTCGGCATATAACAAAAGCCATGAAGAACATGGACAAATTCTGGGAAAAGGCAGAAAAAAGTTTCCAGAAACAACTTGACAACAGGAAAACAATATTGTTTGGTTACGCCATCAGTTTTGCGTGCATAGCCC
>CAVCON010000159.1:4940-5656 GCA_963603805.1 Oscillospiraceae bacterium | reverse complement strand
TATCATGACTGTCATGCTTTGTTGCAGATACAAAGATACGGTTTTCTGAAGAAAGTGTTTTTTTGAATTGTTGGGCTTTGTCTGGAGGTGTCCCTATGAAAACTGCATGGGACATAGGAAAAATTATATCAGACATAATTCAAACTACATCAGACCTTTTTTCTGCTTTTGCAAGTGTCTGAAAAACAAGTTCTTGTGGTGAAAGTTTGTGGTGCTGTTATTGCTTTGAGAACCAATGCTTTACATCAGTTGGGCTTCTTCGCGTTTTCTTTCGGCACAAAGCAGACTGCACTAATATGCCATTAATGGCATGGAGCGGTCCCGGCTTTTATGATTTCTTATCCCGAACAGAGGTATTACATATAAAATTCGTAATTTTGTATCGCATAACGCGAACGTGGCTTACAATAAATGAAATTGGTTGTAATAACAAGACCCGAATACTTCGTTGTGGAGCATCTGTTGATACATGAACTCTTCAATGAGGGGCTTGATATTCTTCATTTGCGCAAGCCAAGTGGAAATTCCTCTTTGTGCGAACGGCTTCTTTCAATGCTTTCGGAAAACGAAAGGGGAAAGGTCGTTATTCATGACAATTATGAACTTAAAGGCAAATACGGTTTGTACGGCATTCATTTGAACAGCCGCAATCCTGAATGCCCAAAAGGGTATAAAGGTAACGTTTCGTGTTTGTGCAAATCGCTGGAGAAGGTTAG
>CAVCON010000159.1:0-4930 GCA_963603805.1 Oscillospiraceae bacterium | reverse complement strand
AGGGAATGCAAGAGGAAAATGAAATATGTTATGCTTGGTCCCGTTTTTGACAGCGATTCGGCATACGCCAACGAACCGCAACTTTCTTTGGGAAAGCAACAATTGCGTGCTGCATCGGACGAATGGATTATAGACAACAATGTGTTTGCCTACGGAGGTGTAAGTACGGATAACATTGGGGAACTGCATAATCTTGGATTTGGCGGAGCGGTGGTGTATGGCTCTTTGGCAAAAAGATTCAACCCTGTGTCGGCAGATGATTTCAAGGAATTCATCCGCTATTTCCGTTTGCTCCGGCGCGCTACAGAATAGAAAAGAACAATAACAAATACAAAGATAATTATGAGCGAAAAACTTCCTTACATGGTTTTTTCTGGAACAAAGTCAAAATATTTGGCAGAAAAAATATGCTCTTCGTTAGGCTGCCAGTTGGGCAAGCTGCAAATCACCACTTTTGCTGATGGTGAATTTGCGGTTTCTTACGAGGAATCCATACGCGGTCGCGATGTGTTCCTTGTGCAGTCCACATTCCCTAATTCAGATAATCTGATGGAACTTCTTCTGATGATTGATGCTGCCAAACGTGCGTCTGCGCGCAACATCGTGGCGGTGATTCCGTATTTTGGCTGGGCGCGTCAGGACAGAAAGGACAAGCCACGTGTGTGCATTGGCGCAAAACTTGTGGCGGACCTCCTTAGCGTTGCGGGAATAAACCGTTTGATAACAATGGACCTGCACGCAGATCAGGAGCAGGGTTTCTTTAATGTCCCTGTTGACCATCTTTATGCTTCCACGATAATGTTGCCCTATGTAACTTCCTTGAATTTGAAAAACCTTTGCATCGCAACGCCTGATGTTGGTGGTTCAAAGCGTGCAAGCGTTTATGCAAAATACTTCGATTGTCCGCTCGTTTTGTGCAACAAGACCCGCAAATGCGCAAACATCGTAAGTGAGATGCAGGTTATCGGAGACGTAAAGGGTATGGATGTTATTCTTGTGGACGACATCGTGGACACGGCGGGAACAATCACTATGGCGGCAAACCTTATGAAGGAAAAAGGTGCAAACTCTGTACGCGCCATAGCTTCACATTGCGTAATGTCTGGTCCTGCAAGCGAGCGCATTCAAGACTCCGCCATAGAGGAAATGGTGTTTACCGACAGCATTCCTTACTCCAACAGGTGCGCTAAAGTAAAGCAACTCACCATTGCGGGGATGTTTGCGGAAACAATTCGCCGTGTGGAAAACAACGAGTCAATATCCGACCAATATCTGGTATAACACAGAGTGGGGGACAGCATGAGCAGGAAACGCAGAAGGCTTTGGACCGTTCCGAAAGGAGTTGAACCGACGGAAGTGGAGCTTCGGGTGATGGCCGCAGAGGAAAGCGGCGCGGAAGTGCCGCCACGCAAATTAATCAAGACTGAAGAGCAGATAGAGGGCATACGTCTAAGCGGCATTGTCAATACAGGCGTGCTTGACGAAGTGGCTTCTAAAATCCATGCGGGTATGTCAACCGAAGAAATAGACAGGATTGTTTACGAATATACGGTTGGGCATGGTGCAATTCCTGCTCCACTTAATTATGAGGGCTTTCCCAAAAGTGTTTGCACGAGCATAAACGAAGTTGTCTGCCACGGCATACCAAACAAGTTTGACATCCTTAAAGAAGGGGACATTATTAATGTTGATGTGTCAACCATATTGAATGGGTATTTTAGTGATGCGTCGCGAATGTTTGTCATTGGAAAGACTACGCCCGAAAAACAACGCCTTGTGGATTGTGCACGCGAATGTCTTGAAGTGGGAATGGAAGCTGCCAAGCCATACGGTTTTTTGAGCGATATAGGTTATGCAATAACAAAACACGCCCACAAAGCGGGTTTTTCGGTTGTGCGCGATTTGTGCGGACATGGAGTGGGCTTGGAATTCCATGAAGATCCCGATGTTGAGCACTACGCAAAAAAGCCGGGGTGTGGCATGATGCTCGTCCCTGGCATGGTGTTTACCATAGAGCCAATGATAAACATGGGTGATTGGCGCGTGTTTGTTGATGCGGCAGACAATTGGACTGTTGTCTCCGAAGACGAACTGCCGAGTGCACAATGGGAGCATACATTTGTTATGCGCGAACACGGACTTGAAATACTGACTCATTGAAATTAAATGCCGAAAATTAGATGCCTAAAGAAAAGATAACGATATTAGGGATAGAATCCAGTTGCGATGACACATCGGTAGCGGTTGTGCAAGACGGTTTCCTGCTTAGCAACGTAACGGCTTCCCAAGCCGTTCATGAAGCCTATGGAGGTGTCGTCCCTGAACTTGCATCGCGTGCGCACGAGAAGAACATCGTGCCGACAGTGGACCGTGCCTTGAAACAAGCAGGGGTTAAGCCGGAAGAGCTTTCGGCTGTTGCCGTTACTTTGGGTCCGGGGCTGATGGGATCTTTGCTTGTCGGGGTGTCTTTTGCCAAGGGCTTGGCAATATCGCTCGGCATACCGCTTATAGAAGTAAACCATTTGCAAGGACACATTTTGGCTCATTTCATTCGTACACACGATGAAGCAGCCCATATTCCGGATTTTCCTTTTATCTGCCTGCTCGTCAGTGGCGGAAATTCCCAAATAGTAAAGGTGAACTCCTATAAGGATATGGAAATTTTGGGACAGACCATAGATGATGCGGCGGGGGAAGCCATAGACAAATGTTCCAAGGTAATGGGGCTGGGATATCCAGGCGGTCCGATAATAGACAAACTTGCCAGAAAAGGGAATCGTAAGGCTTTCCATTTCAGCAAGCCAAACATTCCCGGGTATGATTATAGTTTCAGCGGCTTGAAGACTTCCTTTTTGTACGAGCTGAAAAAATGCGTAAAAGAAGATGCAGATTTCATAGAGAAACATAAAGAAGACCTTGCGGCATCCCTTGAACATACTGTGGTTGAGATTTTGATGAAAAAAATGGAGGATGCGGTTGAAGCTACAGGAATAAAACGTGTGGCGGTTGCAGGAGGTGTGTCTGCGAATACAGGACTGCGTATGGCCTTTCAGGAAGAAGCGGAAAAAAAAGGCTGGAATGTGTTCATCCCCAAGTTCAGTTATACAACCGACAATGGGGCTATGATTGCTACTGCGGCATATTTTAAGTATCAGGACAAAGACTTTTGTAGCATAGAAAAACCTGCTTATTCACGTGTAAAAATAAACAGTTAAAACAAATATAATAATGAACTTGGATATAAGAGTAATGAGCCGGGACATCAATGAGATGCTCTGGAAGACAAAGAAAACTCTTTCTACGGCAGAAAGTTGTACATCGGGACGTGTTGCTGCGGTTTTGACTTCAACACCGGGAAGCTCTGAGTACTATCTTGGCGGCATAGTATGCTATTCCGATCATGTGAAAACGGATATATTGAATGTTGATGCCAAGGTGATAGAAAACAGAAGTGCCGTATGCGAAGAAGTGGCAAAACAGATGGTTGTCGGGGCGAACAAACTTTTCCATTCTGACTATTCCATTGCCGTTACTGGCTTTGCTGGTCCTGGCGGCGGAACGGACGAAGCCCCGGTAGGGACTATATGGATTGCGGTTGGAAATGCGGAAAAGATAATAACCAAGAAACTCGAAAAGGACTGCGGACGTGATAAAAACCTCGCAGTTGCTACTTTTTATGCGACAAAGATGATTCATGACTATTTGAAAAATCTGCTCCCTGACGAGCCATAAATTAGCACGGATATAATAATGACGGACGGCACACAAACAAAAAATGCCGTCCGTTTTTTTGTGTTTAGTTTAGAACGTTTGCGTTTTATTTTATAAGGTTGCCGTTTTTGTTTGTCTTACTTCGCTCGTGGTAATAGCGCAGCACGTTCGTGGTAAAAGTTTGCAATGGTTGTAGTAAATGTGTATAACGACCGATATAAGAAAAATGCAGAGGTTTGTGAATGAGTCGAAGATTTTGTTTCAAGAATGGGATGCCTGTGATTTACAGGTTTTCTTTTTGTTTGATGTTCAGAATATGTTCGTTTGTTTTTTGCGTCTATAATGTTTATCTTTGTGTTCAAAAACAAACAGATGGGCATCAAATACGAAATACAGTCAATCAAGAACTCCCAAGGCTCGGGCGAAGAGCGTGAGTTTGCGCGGATTTTTGAAAATCCGCCAATGACAAATGACCAGCTCGAAAGCCGTATTCAGGCATCGTGTTCGCTTACAAAAGCAGATGTGAAGGCTGCGCTTTCGGCGTTGCGTGAGTATATGATTCGCGAATTGTCGTGCGGCAATCGCTTCTATATTCCGTCGATTGGCTACTTTTCGTTGTCGGTAAGTTTGGATATGCCCGATGACAAGCCTGTAGGGAAGGTGCGTGGTGGCGATATAAAAGTACGCAATATCAAGTTCCGTCCCGATGCGTCAATGTTGCACGAAGTCAAGAACAAGGTTAATTTTGAACGGGCGACATTTACAACAAAATCAAAAGAACATACGGAAGAAGCTGTGCAGGCCAAGATAACGGAATATCTTTCAGCCAACAAGTGCATCAATCGCCGTGAGTTGGAAACATTGTTAGGACTAAGGCAAAACACTGCATTAAAATGGCTCAAGCATTTTACGGAAAAAGGAGTGTTGAAGAAGATGGGAAAGTGGAACTCGCCTGTATATTTGTTGAATGAATAGAACTGGTAATGCCTAATATGATTAGGTGGCGCACGCTCTTAGAAGCGGAAGAAATTTGTGGCAATAATAAAATTTACAAGTGCTGATTGGGTTCGCGTACCTGCGTCCAAAGCGCAAAAAAGCGTATCTTTGCATATCACAAATAAAAGTATAAGACGATGTACAGTTGGTTTGAATGTAAGGTGAAATATGAGAAGGAAGTTGGTGAAGGCAAGTTGGTGAAACAAGCGGAGTCGTATTTGGT
>CAVCON010000158.1:0-5715 GCA_963603805.1 Oscillospiraceae bacterium | reverse complement strand
GCTCTTATGTTTGTTGCGGAATTGGTCGACCACATAAAGTGTCGCCGGAAATGGCTCAGTCGTGTAAGGGTTTTAGGCGCAAGTGAGAATATATAAAAACAAACATTCCGTCAAGAATAAGTTCTCAACGGAATGTTTTGTGGGCAAAGATGGATTCGAACCACCGAAGACGAACGTCAGCAGATTTACAGTCTGCCCCATTTGGCCACTCTGGAATTTGCCCTTATTTCTCCAGATTATTTATATTTCTGCGCGAAAGCCACCATCTTCAACGCTGTGATGGCGTACTCATCGCCTTTGTTTCCAAGTATTCCCCCTGAACGCTCCTCGGCTTGCTCCTGGCTGTTGGTTGTAAGCAATCCGAATATCACGGGAACATCACCCTCGACATTAATCTTTGATATGCCGCCGCTCACAGCTTGACAAATGTAGTCGAAGTGGGGCGTGTCGCCACGGATTACGCATCCTATAGCAATTACTGCGTCAACAGTATGCTTTTTCGCCATTTGCGAACACCCGAAAATCAGTTCAAAACTACCGGGAACAACCTCCACCACAATATCCTCCGGAAGTACGCCGTTGGCTTTGAGTGTGGTTTCTGCACCTTCAAGAAGTGCTTTGGTTATGCTGTCATTCCATTCCGCCACCACTATACCCACTCTCATCCCCTTGCCACAGGGAACGGATGACATATCGCTGTCGGAGAGTTGGAATGCGTTGCTTGACATTGCCTGTTTGCAGTTACTTCTTTACAGTTGCGCGTTCGATATATTTGTCTATATCCTGCTGCATCGCGCTCTGTACATATTTGTCCTTAACCTCTTGATAGAGCTTCAAAGCCTCGTCAAACTTACTGTCTGACTCGAGAACTTCACCTGCCTTTACAAGGTAAATAGGACTTAGTGAGTTATTATCTGCCTTTGCTGCCGCTTTCTTGAAAGCATTTACGGCTTCGTCTTTCTGACCAAGGGTGGCGTAGCAGTCTCCCATAGCTCCGATAGCCTCAGCCTCAATCATAGCGTCGCCGGCTGTGCTGTAGTCTTTAAGATATTTGAGTGCCTCTTGCGCCTTGCCTGTGTTGTAGAGCGCGATACCTGCATAAAGTTTTGCAAGGTTTGCTGCGTCAGTTCCGCTGTATTGCTTTGCGATGCTTGCGAAGCCGGCAAAACCTGCACCGTCGCCGTTGAGGGCTTTCTGCCAATCACCCTGCGAAAAATATTCCTGACCTTTTGCAAGCGCGGTCGAGGCTTTGTTTTCTTTCGGAACGGAAACGAAATTGTGATAGAGCAAACCTCCGCCGATTACAACAATCAAAGCCGCCAAAACAATCAGTATGGGCTTTTTCTGCTTGGTGAGAAATGCTTCCGAGCGGCTGATAACTTCAGCCATTTCCGTTGAACCGTTAGTCTTTATGTTAGCCATTTTGTAGTTGTTCTTTTATGTTTGTTGCTGTTAGGCGAGACAAAATTAGTCTTTTCGCATTAAATGGTGAAATTTTATCCCCACTTTTTTCTCTTTTGGGCGAATTTCTGCAACAAACCGCTTTTCGGGCGCGAGAAAACAGCTAACTTCGCAAACGGAAACTGCATGATATGATACTTCACAGGCTGTCTTTGATAAACTACAAGAATATTGCCGCCGCCGATTTGGAGTTCTCGCCCAAGATAAACTGCCTTATAGGCAGGAACGGCGAGGGAAAAACCAATGTTCTTGACGCAATATATTATATGTCGTTTTGCCACAGTGCCACTTCGATGCTCGATGCGCTTACGGTGAGGCATGGTGAGGACTATATGGTTGCCGTGGGCGGCTATGAGGACGAGGACGGCAGGAAATATGAGGTTTCGTGCGGCGTTAAGCAGCATAAAAGCAAAAAGTTCAGTCTGAACAAAAAGGCGTACAAGCGTCTCGCGGAGCATATAGGGCTTGTGCCATTGGTTATGGTTTCGCCAAACGACGGCGAGCTTGTTACGGGCGGCGGTGAGGCTCGCAGGAAGTTCATGGACATAGTAATTTCGCAATACGACAGGCTTTATCTCGACTCCCTCATAAAATACAACCGCGCCCTCAAACAGCGTAACGCCCTTCTGCGCGGCGATGTAGAGCCGGACGCTTCGATGCTCGACATATACGAGGAGGAGATGGCGGCGGAGGGAGAGAAAATCTTCATGGCGCGTGCTGTTCTCACCGAAAAGCTTACGCCTCTTTTCCAGAAGTATTATTCGCTGATTTCCGCCGATGCCGAAAAGCCCTCACTCGCATACGTCTCGCACTGCCAAAGAGGGCCGCTGTTGGAAACCATACGCGGCGGACGCGCAAAAGACCGCATTATCGGTCATTCGCTTCACGGCATACACCGCGACGAATTGCAGATGTGCCTTGGCGGCTATCCGATACGCAACGAGGGCTCGCAGGGGCAGACAAAATCTTTCCTGCTCGCGCTGAAATTCGCGCAGTTTGATTTGCTCCGCCATTCGGGCAGCGGAAATGTGCCGCTTTTGCTGCTCGATGACTTGTTTGACAAACTGGATGCCTCGCGTGTTTCGCAGATTGTGAACATGGTTGCGGGCAACGACTTCGGACAGATTTTCATTACCGACACTGACCGCGAGAGGCTCGCCCCGATTCTCGCGTCAACGGAGCGCGACTACCGTGTGTTCAATGTAAAGGGCGGCGAGATAAGCCTATGAGAAGAAAGAACGTTGAGCAGATTGGCGATGTGGTGTCGTTGTTTTTGCGGGCGCAGGGCTTGGAAACGCCGCTCAACGAGGCGCGGGCGGTGAATGCGTGGCCCGAGATTGTGGGCGAGCGCGTGGCGCGTGCAACGCAGAACATAAGGATATACAACCAGGTTTTGTTTGTCGAGGTGCAGTCGCCGGCGTTGCGCAACAACCTTTTCATGCAGCGCAGGCAGCTCGTTGAAAAGATAAACGCTTATGTCAAGGCTGACGTGATAAGCGACATAATGTTCAAATAGGCTTTGCTGTTATTTGAAAAAGTCCGAAAACACGCGCTTTTTGCTTAAATTTGCAGCAGGAGATACCATATATATAATGAATACATTCGGAAATGTTTTTCGTCTCACGTCTTTTGGCGAAAGTCATGGCGTGGCTGTCGGGGGCGTGATTGACGGAATGCCCGCCGGGATTGAGGTTGACTTGGATTTTATTCAAAACGAGCTTAACCGCCGCCGCCCGGGGCAGAACAGTCTGACAACTCCGCGCAAAGAGGCGGACAAGGTGGAGATTTTGTCCGGAGTTTTCGAGGGCAGGACCACAGGCACGCCGATTGGCTTTGAGGTGAGAAACGAAAACCAACGTTCAAAGGACTATTCGGAACTGAAGGATGTTTACCGCCCCTCGCATGCCGATTTCACCTATCAGGAGAAATATGGTTTGCGCGACTATCGTGGCGGCGGCAGGCAGAGCGCGCGCGAAACCATTGCGCGGGTCGTGGCAGGGGCTTTCGCAAAACTCGCTCTGCGCAAGGTTGGTGTGGATGTGAGGGCGTACACCTCGCAGATAGGCACGGTGGCTCTTGGCGGCGAATACAAATGGTGTTCTGTAGAAGATATAGAAAAAAACGCCGTGCGCTGCCCTGATGCGGAGGTCGCAGTTAAGATGGAAAACGAGATAAAAGGCGCGTTGGGTGATGGCGACACAGTGGGCGGCGTTGTAAGCTGCATTGTAAAGGGTGTCCCCATAGGACTTGGCGAGCCTGTGTTTGGCAAGTTCCACGCCGCCCTCGCTTCGGCGGTCATGTCGATAAATGCGGCAAGAGGTTTTGATCTCGGCAACGGCTTCGGCGCGGCGGCAATGCGCGGAACGCAGTACAACGATGCTTTCGTTCCCGACGGCAAAGGTGGCGTTACTACGGAAACAAACCATAACGGCGGCGTGCTTGGCGGAATAACTAACGGAAATGATGTGAATTTCCGTGTGGCGTTCAAGCCCGTGCCCACGCTGAAAGTGGAACAGCGCACGGTGGACACCGGCGGAAATCCGACCGTCATCGCGGCACGCGGACGGCACGACCCTTGCGTTGTTCCGCGTGCTGTGCCGATAGTTGAGGCTATGGCGGCAATGGTAACGCTCGATTATTACCTTTTAAGCAGGACAAACCGCATTTGAGTGCGGCTTGCCGAAACAAAAATCAATTAATCGATAATTTGCGCCGCCGTAAACATACAGCGTTCAATTAATCAAAAAATTGCGCCTCCGTAGGGGCGTATTGCATACGCCCTAAGTTGCGCGGATTTGTAATGTTGCGTCAACGGTTCGTGGTGCATTTCATGCGGTGTCGTACAGGACGAATGCAATACCTCATACAAATACGCAACATTCAAACAATAAATAAATTGCGCCTCCGTAGAGGCGTATTGCATACGCCCTGAATTGCGCGGATTTTGCAATTTTGTGGCGGCTGTTTGCGGTGCGATTTTTGTGGTGGCAAACAGGGCGTATGCAATACGCCCCTACATATATACAATATGCGATTAATCAACAAATAACACCGCCATATAATTATCGCAAAACAAAAACTGACTGCTTTTTCCATAACATGCCGAAAAATACATCGGATGTAGGAAAAACTACATAGGACATAGAAAAAATTATATCAGACATAATTCAAACTACATCGGACATAATTTTTGCTGTTGCAAATCCCTGAAAAACAAATTCTTATAACGTAACTCTTTTGTTTGGGTATTTCTTTGTGCCTCAATGTTTTATACGTTTTTGGCGGTGTTTGTGGTTCTGAGTGAGACTTGACAGTGGCATGGTGTGGGAAACTGCATATTTTACACCGTGGTTTCCTTTTTTAGGGCTTCTTGTCCCGAGTGTAAGTGGATATGAAACAAAAACCGTGTGCGCCTTTTGACGCACACGGTTGGTTTATGAGGATTGGCGGTGTTATTGTTTCACCACTTTCTTTCCGTTTACAATGTAAATTCCTCGCGGCAGCAAGCTGAAAGGCGTTGCCAGCCTTACACCGTCGGGTGTATAGATGACTTCACGCCCGGACGTAGTGCCGTTTTTCGCGGAGGCGATGCCCACAGGGTGTCCGGCGGGGGCTATAAGCACTTTCTTTGCGGCAGCTCCGTTTTCGTATATTGTGTTGTTCGCCCCGATGGTGGCGTTCTGCGGCGTGATTATCTCGCAGCCGTCAAGCTTCAAGGATTTGAAGCCGCCAATTGCAGCACTGTTGGCTGGAGTGTTCGTTATCTGCACAACGCTGTTTATTATGTTGAGTTCTCCCATGTTGTCTCCGTTTATGCCGGATGCAAAACTGTTAGCATCGGGTACGCTTTCTATTATTATATTTGCATCGTCGAGTGTGCATTGCTTGTTTGCCGTTACCTTTATGCCGGAAGACTTTGTTCCGAGCCTGAGTGTCAGGGAGGAACTTGAATTGTAATTGTCTATGGTTGTGTTTGCTGCCAGGTATAATGCTGTGTTATCGCCGGCGTTGAAATCAAGTATGCACTCGCCTTTCACTCTTATGGTCAGGTCTGGGTTTCCGGAGTTCGTGATAATCTTGGAAACATTGCTGTAGTCGCCTTGCAGTTTGTCGAGCGTAAGTTTTGAGTAGGTGGGGTCGAAGTAAATTCTTCCGCTCGATCCAAACTGCGTGTTCCAAAGGTTCAGATAGGTGCGGTTGAAGTCGTTTATCATCTGTCCCATAAATTCGACATTATATCCTTTTGAAGCCTTG
>CAVCON010000157.1:0-5757 GCA_963603805.1 Oscillospiraceae bacterium | reverse complement strand
ATTCAAACTACATCAGACCTTTTTTTACCCATTGCAAAGCATTGAGAAACAAAAACTTATGCAGTTTGTGTAAAGGCGAGATAATTCTTTGCAATTCAGTTGTTTACGGAAAAACAGAGCAGCCTCCCCCAACATCTTGAACTGCCGTTTATACCAGATAGCCTTTTATGAGCGGGCGCGAATTGTATGTGGAGGCCATTACCTCGCCATACGCCCCTGCGGAATGTATGGCGAGAAAGTCTCCGCGTTTGGTGGGGGAAATGGCGCGGTCTTTGGCAAACACGTCGCTGCTTTCGCATATCGGGCCTACGATGTCGTATGTCTCTTTCTCCGCGCAATTGTTCGAGATGTTCTCTATGTCGTGGTAAGCTCCGTATAGGGCAGGGCGTATCAGGTCGGTGAAACCGGCATCGACAATGGCGAATTTCTTGTGGGCTGTGTGCTTGGTGTAGAGCACCTTTGTTATCAAATCCCCGCATTGAGCCACAATGGAACGACCGAGTTCGAAGTGCACTTTTGTGCCAGTAGGCATCTTCAGGCAGTTGCGGAATGTGCTGAAATAGCCTTGGAAATCGGGAATGGGGTTTTCCTTTGGGTTTTCGTAGTCTATTCCCAAACCGCCGCCCATGTCTGTCATCTCACATCCGATGCCTTGTGCTTCGAGTTCATTGACGAGCTTGTTGGCAACATCGCAAAGTTTTTCAAAACAGGAGTATTCTGTGATTTGCGAGCCGATATGGAATTGCAGTCCGCGAAATTTCAGACCTTTCATGGCGAGGATTTTCTTTACCGTGGGCACGACGTCGCCGAGGGCGATGCCGAACTTGTTTTCCTCCGTTCCCGTTGTTATTTTTTCGTGGGTGTGGGCATCGACATTGGGGTTTACGCGTATGGCGACAGGCGCAACGGCGTTCATGCCCAGGGCTATTTCGTTTATAACCTCTATTTCCTGCAAACTCTCGACATTCTGGCTGAAAATGTTGTTTTTGATGGCGGTTTCAATCTCATCGTCTCTTTTCCCCACGCCGGCAAAGACAATTTTTTCGGGACTGAAGCCACAGCTTACGGCTTTATCGATTTCCCCGCCGCTCACGCAGTCAGCACCAAGATTGTAGGAGCTGATGAATTTCATGACATCGGGGTTGTCGTTTGCCTTTACGGCGTAATGAACAACAAAGTTGCCGTCATTTTCAACGGCTCGCTTCAGAGTTTCGAGGGTGTCCCTTAGCGTGTCCTTGTGGTATAAATAATATGGCGTGCGGAAATCCGGCACGCCTTTTAATGTTTCTGACATTGTTAGTCTGCTTTTTTGTCGTTAAACAACTTCTTGCTAAGTTCCTGAAGAGCCTTAGCCTTGTCGCACGAGCGGATGAGGAAGGAAATGTTGTGGAAGCTGCCGCCGTAGGAAATCATCCTTACCGGCACGGAAGCCATTGCGTCGGTAGTGAGACTTTCGTAGCCGATGTTGCCCCAGCGCAAGTCGCCCACAACGCAGATGATGCACATATCGCGGTCGATGTCAACAGTTCCGTATTTTTTCAGTTCCCCGATGATTTCGTTCAAATGGGCGGGGTTGTCTATGCTCATGGAAACGCCGACTTCCGATGTGGTAATCATGTCGATGCTCGTGTTGAACGTGTCGAAAATGTTGAAAACCTTGCTCATGAACCCGGAGGCGAGCAGCATTCGCGACGAAACTATTCTTATGGCTGTGATGCCGTCTTTTGCGGCTATGGCCTTAATCTTGCCGCTTTCCATCTCGTTGTTTATTATCGTGCCTTTTGCCGAGGGGTCAAGGGTGTTGAGAAGCCTTACGGGGATTCCTGCGAACTTTGCGGGCAGAATGCAGGTGGGGTGGAGTATCTTCGCCCCGAAATAGGCGAGTTCCGCCGCCTCCTCAAAGTTGAGCTGGTCAACGGGTTTTGTACCATCGACAAAGCGCGGGTCGTTGTTGTGCATTCCGTCTATGTCGGTCCATATCTGTATTTCCTCCGCTTTGATGGCCGCGCCAATCAGCGAAGCGGTGTAGTCTGAGCCTCCGCGTTGCAGGTTGTCAACGTTTCCCTCGGCGTTGCGGCAAATGAAGCCCTGCGTTATATATATATTGTATCCCGGCTGCTTTTCGAGGATTTCGGAAAGGCGTTTGGATATTTGCAGCTCGTCGGGCTCCTTGTCCTTGTTTATGCTCATGAAGTCGAGAGCCGGAAGCAGAACAACGTTTTTGCCGCATTCCTTCAGGTAGTTCGTCATCATGTTGGTGCTGATTATTTCGCCTTGCGCCAGAATTTCCTTGTCAACGTTCTCGTCGTGCTTTTTTTGCGTCAGCTTGTGAAGGTGCGCGAACTCCTCTGTTATGAACTTGTCCGTAAGCTCGCGGTATTCCTCGGTGGAGTATAGCTCGCCCACGTGTTTGTGGTAAACGCTTTCAAGGCGGCTTATTACGTTGTTCGCCCCGAGCGGGTTTTCCTTGTTGAGGTAGTCGGTTATTTCCACGAGCGTGTTTGTCGTTCCCGACATTGCGGAAAGCACTACAAATTTCTGCTCATCAGATGAGATGAGGCTCGCTACGTTCTTGATTCTTTGTGGCGACCCGACCGAAGTGCCGCCGAACTTCATTATTTTCATCAGTTTTCCTGTAATTCTCTGTTGTTGGTGTTATGGGTGTATTCGTCCGTGATGTCGTGGAATATCCCCTCTTTGCATTGGAACACTTTCCCTGTGAAAGTCTTTACAAGGTCGTGATTGTGTGTGCTCATTATCACGGCAGCTCCGTTTTCGCTAATCTTTCCCAAAAGGCGGGTGATTTCCATTGCGGCGGCTTTGTCAAGGTTTCCCGTAGGCTCGTCGGCAAGGATAACCTTGGGGTTGTTGATGATTGCCCGCGCAATTGCCGCCCGCTGTTGTTCGCCACCGGAAAGCTCGTTGGGGTATTTCCCTTCCTTGCCTTCAAGCCCTACGAGCTTCAGCGTATCGTCAATGCGTTTGTCTATCTCGTCTTTCTTGACGCCAGTGGCTTTGAGTACGAATGCGAGGTTTTTCCAAACGGTAAGGTTTCCCAGCAGCTTGTAGTCCTGGAAAATTATCCCAAGCTGTTTCCTTAAATCAGGGATTTGCTTGCGGCGTATCTTTGAAAGGTCGTAGCCGAGCACTATGCCTTTTCCTGCCGAAAAGTCCAAGTCTTTGTATATGGTGCGCAAAATGGAACTTTTGCCCGACCCTACGTTTCCTGTCAGGAATATAAAGTCTTGGGGATATACTGAGAAAGTTACGTCTTTTACAACCTCGTACTCATCGTGGCTTATTGCCACTCCTTCATACGATATTAGGGCTTTTTCCTCGCTGGGGAGCTGTTCTGCATTGTTCATGATACGGTTGTTATGGGGTTAGTGTTTGTGCCAGCCGGGTTGGTGGCGTTCTGCAAGTTCCGCCGCCACTTGCTCAATGCGAAGCCCTTTTGACGTGAGCAGCACAATGAGGTGATAGAACAGGTCGGAGCATTCGTAAATAAGCCTTTCATCGTTTCCGCTTACCGCTTCAATGACCGCTTCGAGAGCTTCTTCGCCCACTTTTTGTGCCATGCGGTTTGTGCCATCCTTGAAAAGGCTGGTGGTGTAAGATTTTTCGGGCATTTCCTGATAACGCCTGTTTATGAAGTCTTGCAGCTCGGAAAGAAAGAGGATGGAGTTCCGTTTGTTTTCTTCGCCCCAGCAGGTGTCTGTCCCTTTGTGGCAGGTAGGGCCGTGGGGAATTGCCTTTACAAGCAGCGTGTCGTTGTCGCAGTCGGGCTTCATGCTTACAAGTTCCAGGTAATTGCCGCTTGTCTCGCCTTTTGTCCACAGGCATTGGCGCGAGCGGCTGTAGAATGTAACGCGCTTTGTGGCGAGGGTCTTTTTGTACGCCTCCTCGTTCATAAACCCAAGCATAAGCACGTTTTTGGTAATGCTGTCTTGTATTACAGCCGGCACAAGGCCGTCCATTTTATTGAAATCTATATTCATCGTGTTTATTATAATCTTACATCAATTTTCTCTTTGCGCAAGTATTGCTTCAGCTCCGGGATTTTTATTTCTCCGTAGTGGAACACGCTGGCGGCAAGGGCGGCATCTGCGCACCCTTTTGTGAACGCATCGCGGAAATCCTCTTTTTTGCCCGCCCCTCCGGAGGCTATCAGCGGAATGCCCACGCTTTCGCTTATGCGGCGCAGCGCGTCGTTTGCAAAGCCCTCCTTTGTGCCGTCGTGGTTCATGCTTGTGAACAGTATTTCCCCCGCCCCGCGATTGTAGCCCTCGCGCGCCCAGTCAAAAAGGGTGTGCTCCGTGGGTGTCCTGCCACCGTTAAGGTAGCACCGCCATTCGTTGTTTTCTTCAAGTTTGGCGTCAATGGCAAGCACGCAAATTTGCGAGCCGAAGTGCCGGGCTATTTCGTCAATAAGCGACGGCGTGCGCAGCGCGGCGGAATTTACCGCCACCTTGTCCGCTCCGGCTTCGAGAAGGCGTTCCACATCGGCGAGCGAACTCACGCCTCCACCCACGGTGAACGGGATCGAAAGTTCGGCGGCAACTCTCCGCACCATTTCGGTGAACGTCTTTCTTCCCTCTACGCTCGCCGTTATGTCGAGGAATACGAGTTCGTCAGCCATTTGCGCGGAATAGACTTTCCCCATCTCAACCGGGTCGCCGGCATCACGGAGTCCGAGGAAGTTAACGCCCTTGACGGTTCTTCCGTCCTTAACGTCGAGACATGGTATAATGCGCTTCGCTAACATGGTTTCTGTTGCTTGTTAAGCCCGAATTCATCGGCAACCTGCTTCAAGTCGATTTTGCCCTCGTAAATGGCGCGCCCGAACACCACAGCCGGTATTCCGGCTTCGTTAAGTGCGGCTATGTCGCCTATGCTTCCCACTCCGCCGCTTGCAATCAGACGGCAGTCGGGAAATTCGGACATAATTTCTTTGTAGAGCGCGATGTTCGGACCACATAGCATTCCGTCGCAGGATATGTCGGTGCAAAGCACACGGCGCACTCCCAGCGGCCAATACCTTTTTAGCAGGTCGCTTATGCCGATTCCCGAATCCTCTGTCCAGCCTTTGGTGCGCACTTTGCCGTTGCGCACGTCTGCCGATATTATGAATTTGTCAGCTTCGTATTTGTCTATCCATTTAGCCACTTTCTCGAAATTGCTTACCGCCATGCTGCCTATGCTCACGGCTTTTGCTCCGCCTCTGAATGCTGCGGCAAGGTCTTCGTCTGTCTTTATGCCGCCGCCGAAATCCACATTCAAGCCGGTGTTCCGGGTTATGCTTTTAAGCACGGAAATGTTTGCAGGCTTGCCTTGCTTTGCGCCGTCAAGGTCAACAAGGTGCAGCCTTGTGTACCCCAGTTTCTCAAACTCCTGTGCCAAATCGGCAGGAGCGGAGGAATAGGCAGTCTTCTTTGAGAAGTCGCCTTGCGACAGCCTTACGCAGCTGCCCTCTATCAGGTCTATGGCTGGAATGGGCTTTATCATCGTTCTTATATTTCAAGAAAGTTTTTGAGTATGGCTTCTCCTGTACTGCCGCTTTTTTCCGGGTGAAACTGTACCGCCATGAAGTTGCCGCGTTCCATTGACGCGCTGAAGTTGCCGGCGTAATTGCATTGTGAAGTGGTGAACTCGTTGCACGGAACGAAATAGCTGTGTACGAAATACACGTAACTTCCTTCGGCAATGCCGTTGAAAAGTTTGCTGTTCATGTTGCTCAGCGAGTTCCATCCTATGTGC
>CAVCON010000156.1:0-5766 GCA_963603805.1 Oscillospiraceae bacterium | reverse complement strand
GAAAAACTATGTCCTATGTAGAAAAAATTATATCAGACATAATTAAAACTACATCGGACCTTTTTTTGCGGTTGTAAACATTTGAAAAAACAAGAACTTACAGAATTATTACAAGTTTTGACTAAAACACTTCAAATCAACACGTTACATCTTCTCCAATACTTACTTGAATTTCTACAAAACACAGTGGAATTATCACGGCGTATAATGCCGACTGGTTATTCAATTATACAAGCACGTAAAGCACAATCACCCAACGGATTGCGCCACCGTAGGGGCGTATGGCATACGCCCTGTACATCACCGCATGAAGCGCACCGCACAAATGCAAGGAAACCTTTACTGCCACATAGCCCAACCCGCGCAATTCGGGCGTATGCAATACGCCCCTACAAACGCGCAAAACTTTATCATTCAATGATTTCATTACAACAAAAGCGTACTATATACACTAAAGTTATGAAGTTGAGTAACGCCATTAAACAAATACGCAAAACCCAATCATCCAACGAATTGAGCCGCCGTAGGGGCGTATTGCATACGCCCTGTACACCGCCGCATGAAGCGCACCGTGCAAATGCAGGGGAACTTATTGCCGCATAGACAAACCCGCGCAATTCGGGCGTATGCAATACGCCCCTACAAATCCCGCAAAACATTATCATTCATTGATTTTTATTACGGCTTAAATGTGCAAGACACGTCTGAAAATTCGACAAGACATAATGTGCCGCTTTGGCTTTGTGCGCTGCGGAAACCGCATAAAAGCCGCTGAAAAACGGCAATAAAAAACTATCCCCAGACATTTAGATGCCCGGGGATAGCTGAATGTTTATATACTAAGCTTAGGCTTAATATGTTCCCATTGATGCGCTCAAGTAGCCTGACACCTTGAGGTAGCCGTAAGTAGATCCAGCAACCTTCACATAGTAAACTATGCTGTCGGTCTTGATGCTCTGACCACGGTCCTTCTCAACGGTGGCTGCGTTCTTCAGCACCTTGCCGCCTATGATTGTGGCAGCCTCGCCATATTCGTTCTCGCCTTCGTTTACCGAGAATGTCATGCCCTTAACGTCAACCTTAACCTTGTGGCTGTAGTCATTGACACCTCCAAAGTTGCACTCGCCCTGGTCGTCAACCCACATCACATTGCTCTTGTTGGCAGCCGTGTTGTAGGTCATGAGGTCGCTGCCGAAAGCCCCAGCCTCATACCAGTCCCAATTGTCGATGTCGGCTTCATCACCCTGCTCGTCGCAAGCGAAAACACTCACAACCCATGCGCCTGCCAGCTTCTCAACCTTTGTGCCGCCGGCTTTTGTGCTGCTGTCGCTGGGGTCGCTGTCGCAAGAGGTGAAACCCATTACCAATGCTGCTGTTATCAATAAAAGATATTTCTTCATGATTGAAATTCTGTTTTTATTTTGATTGTTTCGTCAACTCCATTACAAGGTGGTAGTTGATTTTCACGTCCATCGTAACCTTGCCTGTTTCTGGATCGTAGTTACCCGTAACGCTTGTCATAGTAGAGTTCCAAGGATCGGAGCTTGAAATACCGGTGATGCTGTTGTCCTTGCCCAAGGCAAAATAACCACTACACCTGTAAGCAGAGCCGTAGCCCACCGTTACATCGTACAAGCCGCCCCAATAGTCGCTGATTGAATACAAACCGGGAGCAAGCTGCGTGAGAGTTACAGGGTTTCCGATAACGGAATACCTGTCAAACAGAGACTGTGAACCGTCGGTACTCGTAATACCGTACTTGCCGCTGATGTCTGTAGTAACCTCGGGGTCGTAAACAAGCACCTTACGGATTACCGAAGCGGAAAAGCCGTCCTTATTGGCAGCCGAATACGTAACATCGTATATGCCCACCTGGCTTGCATCAACATCTCCACTGACAACCACCCTGGAGGTTACATCTTCCGTACCCTCAGTTGCGGTATATCCCGGGTCAACATATTCTGAACCTACCGGCACAAGATATGTGTCGCCCTCGTTCAAGTCAAAGGAAACGTAATGTGTGACATACGCATCGTCCTTTCCGTCGTAGTCGCAGGAAGAAAAGCCAACGAGTACGAATGCGACAAGTGCGAACAAACTTATTATCTTTTTCATTTTGAATGTCATATTAACTGTTTCAAATTTTATTTATCCCAGAACACAGGGGTTGTAAGAGCCGGCTGCTCGGGAGCATACTCGTTGAGGTTCTTACTCGTTGTGGAGTAGAACACGCGCACGGGTACGACCTTTTCGCCCATATCGTTGCGGTAGGGATAGATAAGGTCGCCGGCAACATACTGGGTGTTGTCTGCCTCGTATTCCTTACCAGTAAGACCCCAAGAGGGAACGTTGGTACGGCGTTGCTCAGACCAAGCCTCCATGTGATCCATATAGAGAAGGGCAACCCATTTCTGCATATAAACGAGTTTGAGCTTTGCATCGTTGCCGCTCTGGGCATCCCATGAAGTGCGGCTCTGTGCGAGGAATTCTTCTACCGCACCTTTTTCCATTTCGCGGGTTTCAAAGTCAGCCCTTACACCTGCCTCGTATGCATCCTTTGCCTTTGCCTCATCGTTGAAATACTTGAGGTAAACCTCAGAAAGCAGGAACTGCAGTTCTGCCTGGGTAAAGAACTCTACGGGTTTGTTTGCATAGTAGTTTAACAAGCTCACCACACCGTTGTCCTTGAAAGTGTAGCCGTTCTGCTGGTGCGTACCGGGCAGAAGACCTGCGTACTGACCTGCATTGTCGCCTGTGGTTGCTTTTTTGAAAGTGTAGGCAATACGCGGGTCGTTCGTGAGGTTCATGTAGCTTATGATAGGAAGCGCACCCACGTGGTTGTCCGCCAAAGTACGATAGTTGGCCTCATACCAAGGGTTGCCCTTGCCAGTTTCGTCCTTGAAACCCGGCTGGTATTCAAAGTTACCAGAGAAGAACTCTCCCTTGTTCACTACATCCTTGAGCTTTGCTGTGTAGGTTGCCACGTCAATGCCGCCCTGAATCATGCGGAGGTACATACGAACGCGAAGCGCATTCACAAATCCCTTCCACTGGCTGAGGTTGCCATTTGCAATAAGGTCTTTTGCCTCCATTGCCTTGTCATCGGGATTGATGGCTGCTTCCGCATCGTCAAGTTCCTGGAGAACGCCGGCATAGATAACTTCGCCGTTGTCATACTTCGGTTTAGTCACAGCTGCACCTTTGTTAGCCTCTGTGTAAGGAGCCTCGCCAGTTGCATCAACCATAAGCTGCAAAGCGTATGCGCGGAGAGCCGTTGCGGCAAAGAGGTCATAGGTGTTCTGAGTTTTGCTCTTTATCTCCTCTATATCCTGAAGGGCACCGGCATAAATATGGCTGTACCAACGGTCGGAGATGTTATCGTCCACAGTGAGCTGATACCACGTATATTTATTATACTGGTTAGCTGTTGGGGACTGGTCGAAATACTGCACGAAGAAACCAGCCACGTTGTACATACCGTCGCCGGCAACCGCTGCCACATAGTTCTGTGCTGCTGGCATGATAAGGTTCACGCCAACGCTCGGACTTCCGGGGTTATTGGGGTCTTCGTTGATGTCAAGGCTGCCGCAGCCCGTAAGCGTGGCAAGACCTATCGCTGACAATAATAATATTTTTTTCATGCTTGTCTGTTCTTATGTTTAGAAGCTGATCTTAATGTTGAAACCGTAGCTGCGGGTTGACGGGTTAGCGCCATATTCACCAAACATTGCGCCAAGGTCGCCGCTCATAGAAGAGTTCTCAGGATCTACGAATGTGTTGTCGCTCGGAGTCCACATAATGAGGTTACGGCCGAAGAACGAAACGGATGCACCCGTGAGGAATGTCTTGTCAATCCACTTCTTCGGGAGATTCCATGTTACAGCCACATCGCGGAGTTTAACGAAGCCGCGGCTAACAAGGTCGGAAGCGTCGCAATCGTACTGGTCAGCCCAATAGCTCTGAATGTAGTTGTAGTCCAAAGCCGTTGTGTTCTCCACGTATGAAACGCTACCGTCGGCAGCAGTTACCTTGTTCACGGAGTTGGGAACGATGAACGGCTTACGGTCGTTGTAAGCTGTCTGCTTTGCAATACCAGTGAAGAACACGGTACCCTTTGTACGACAGTACATCTTGCCGCCTACACGGGCTTCCATATTAGCCGTAAGACTTATGTCCTTCCAACGCAGGGTTGTTCCCCAGCCAAGAGTGTATTTGTGGTTCATATCGCCACAATATTCGTATTTGCTGTCCATTACAGGCAAACCAGTGTTAGCAGCCACCACAACGTGTCCTTCGGGGTCGCGCTCAAGCTTCTGTGCCTTGTAAGTTCCAAGAGCCTTGCCCTTGACAGCATACATACTTGTTCCGCCACTGAAACCCCAAATAGCGATTTCGTTACCAAGGTCTTTGGGAAGGCTCACAACCTTTGAGCGGTTGAGCGTCCAGTTCATGTTGAGATCCCACTGCCAGTCGCGTGTCTTAATAGGAGTACCCTGGATGAGAAGTTCAACACCCTTGTTGGTAATCTCGCCGATATTAACATAACGACGTGTGTAGCCAGTACCCGGATCAAGGTTCATCGGGAGAGACTGATTGTTAGTGCTACGGTTGTAGTAAGCGAAGTCGAATGATACACGGTTACGGAGGAACGCCATATTAAGACCAAGTTCCCACTCTGTGGTCATCTCGGGCTTCAGCTTATCGTTACCCATAATGTTTGAAAGGGTGAAGGCGTTAATACTATTGAGCGGGAACTTAACCTCGCCAAAGCCGGAGGCGTTGGCAGCTGCCTGTGCGTAAACCGTCTGCGTGGCATACCAATCTGCATCGTTACCAGTCTTACCCCAAGCTGCGCGGAACTTACCAAATGAGATAATGTTCTTAAGCTCCTTGGGAAGGAGTTCTGTGAACACGAAGCTGCCGGTGAAGCCGGGATAGAAGTACGAACGGTTTGCCTTGGGAAGAGTTGACGACCAGTCGTTACGGCCGGTGATTGTGAGGTAAACCATATCCTTCCAAGAACCTTCCACCTGTCCGTAAAGACCCATTAAACGCGGGCGGTAAAATTTATCCACTATCGAAGGTGTGCTTCCCGAGTTGGCAGTATTGAACCACGTGGGAAGGTCAAGACCTGTAACCTCCTGCGAAGCTATTGTAAGCTTCCTCTCGTGAGTGTTGAAACCGAGGATGGCATTAATGTTGAAGTCCTCGTTGATGGGCTTCGAGAAGTTAAGCATGAAGTCCTGCTCCATGAGGCGTTCCTTGCGATCCAAGGTGTAAACCCAACCTGTCTGCTGACTGATGTCCTTGGCGTTGTCCCAGTTAGGCGTCCCTGCCCAAAGCGCACTCATGTTGGGGATGCCGTTGCGGGTTTTGTGGATAGTGTAGTCCATACCCACACGATAGGTGAACTTCAAGAAGTCAAAGATGTTGTAGTCAGCCTGGAACTTGCCCCAAAGCTTGTCCATCTCCGACTGATCCAAATAGTTCTTCAGAATGTAGTAGGGGTTGGTTGCGTTGTAAGGAGTGTAGTAGTAACCCGGAGTGTTGAAAGGATCGTTAAGGTCCTTCTGCGCAGTAATGCTCACATCGCGGGGAACATTGTAGAGCGAGAAAATCGGGTTGAGTTTCTGACCAGTTGAAACGAAGTTGTTCTTCTGGTAAGAATAGCTCAACGATGACGAGAATGTGAGTTTGTTGTTCACACGATAGCTGCCGTTCGAAGTGAACGTGTATTTGTTGTAAGCGTCAGAGCGTGTAGGATAA
>CAVCON010000155.1:0-5792 GCA_963603805.1 Oscillospiraceae bacterium | reverse complement strand
CATAGGACATAGTTTTTCCTACATCAAATGTAATTTTCGGGGTGTTTGGGAAAAGTAATCGATTTGCGTTTTATGAGGATTATATAAATGGGGGATGTTGTTTTTGATTGCATACAGTATATATGTAGGGGCGTATGGCATACGCCCTGCACGCCACCGCCAAAACCGCACCGCAAACCGCCGCCACGACACCACAAATCTGCGCAATTCAGGGCGTATGCAATACGCCCCTACAAGCGGTGCAATTTCCTTACAATTTGTTGTTTATGTGTTTGTGCGGTGCATCGCACACGCCTTGTACGACACCGCATGAACCGCATCGCGAACCACCGCCGCAACATTGCAAATCCGCGCAATCCAGGCGTATGCAATACGCCCCTACAAGCGGTGCAATTTTCTTACAACTTGTTGTTTATGTGTTTGTTCTGGGCATTGCACACGCTTTGTACGATACCGCTTGAACCGCACCGCAAACCGCCGCCACGACACCGCAAATCCGCGCAATTCAGGGCGTATGCAATACGCCCCTACGGAGGCGCAAACTATTGGCTAATCGTTATTTGTGCATCAGTGGTGCGTATAGAAACAAAAAAACTTTGCGCGAAAGCGCAAAGGCACAAAAAAACCTGTAAGGAATTTCCTCGCAGGTTTCAATTCTCTCTTGTCCGTACTAATTACTCAGCCTCAGCTACAGTAGTGTCAGCAGCAGCGGTGTCAGCAGCAGCAGTGTCGGTGCTGTCAACAGCAGCGCTATCAACCTGAACTGAATCAGAATCAGCAGCAGGAGCAGCTTCGTTTGACTTGTTGCCGCAGCTTGCGAATGACATTGCTGCGATTGCTACGAACATGAATACTAACTTTTTCATTTCTGTCTTTTTTTTAGTAAAACAATCAATTGCTTTTAAAACCGATGCAAAGGTAAGGACTTTTACTAATATGGTGTACATTTTTTTACCGCTTTTTTTCAACATTTTTTCATACAAACGGTTATTTCTCTGTCATTCTGCAATTTACCGAGCAAAATATTTTTTCTTTTTTTGATATAAAACTTATTTCGTACCTTTGTATGATAATAAACGTCCGAACAAATTGGCATACACAAACGCAAAAATGGCACAATATGATGACATGAAGGGCATGAAAGCCACATTCCGCACTCTGGGATGCAAGCTCAACTACGCTGAAACGTCCGCCATTGAGGACAAGCTGCACGCCGTGGGCGTGGAGACGTGCGATGGCGGCAACGCGGACATTTGCCTTGTGAACACTTGCTCGGTTACGGAAATGGCAGACCATAAGTGCCGGCAAGTCATACACAAGCTCGTGAAAGACAACCCGAACGCTTTTGTAGCGGTAATGGGATGCTATGTGCAGCTACAGCCGCAAAAGGTGGCGGAAATAAAGGGCGTTGACCTCGTGGTGGGCATGGAGGACAAAGGGCGCATATTGAAGTACATTGCCGAGGGCATTGCGCAGAAACGCCGCCAAGCCGAAACCCTGCACGTTCAGAAAAGCGGCGCAATGCGCGACATAAAGACTTTCGTCCCCTCGTGTTCACGCGGCGACAGGACAAGGTATTTCCTCAAAGTGCAGGACGGATGCGACTATTTCTGTACCTACTGCACCATTCCCTACGCCCGTGGGCTCAGTCGCAGTCCCTCGGCGGACTCGATAGTAAGCCAGGCAAAAGAAGTGGCAGCACAAGGGGGCAAGGAGATAGTTATCACGGGCGTGAACATAGGTGATTTCGGAAGAAAAGGCGGCGAGAGCTTCGAGATGCTCGTAAAAGCCCTCGACAACGTGGAGGGGATTGAGCGTTACAGGATTTCGTCAATCGAGCCGAACCTTCTTACAAAGGAAATTATAGACTTCTGCGCAAACTCGCGCCGTTTCATGCCCCACTTCCACATTCCGCTGCAAAGCGGGAGCGACACGGTGCTGAAACTGATGCACCGCCGATACGACACAAAGTTCTTCGCCGAGAAAATATCCGAGGTGCACAACGCCATGCCCGACGCTTTCATAGGGATTGACGTTATAGTTGGCACAAGGGGCGAGACACCGGAACTTTTCGGGGAGACGCTCGAATTTCTCGAGGGTCTCGACTTTGCGCAGCTGCACGTGTTCCCCTACTCCGAGCGTCCTGGCACACAGGCATTGAAGATACCGTATATTGTAAGGCAGCAGGACAAGCACGAGCGCACACAGCGGCTCATCGCCCTGTCGGAAAAAAAGCGCAAGGACTTTTACCGCAAATTCAGCGGCACGACAAGAAAGGTGCTTTTCGAACATACGATGCACAACGGCGTGATACACGGCTTCACCGACAACTACATCCGCGTGGAAGTGCCGGGTGAAAACGCCCAAGACCTTGACAACAGACTTGTAAACGTGGTTCTCGGCGGCTTCAACGCCGAGGAAACCGCACTCAAAGGCACTATTATATTATGAAACGTATAGCAGTTGTTATCCTCAACTACAACGGGGCGGAAATGCTCAGGCGTTTTCTGCCCAACGTGCTGGAAAACTCGCCCGAGGCCAATGTATATGTGGCCGACAACGGTTCTACCGACAATTCCGTGGAGACAATGAGGCGCGAGTTTCCGCAAACCCCGCTAATGGAGTTCGACAAAAACCACGGCTTCGCCGAGGGCTACAATCTTGCAATAGGAAAAGTCGAAGAGGAATACGTGCTGCTGCTGAATTCCGACGTTAAAGTTTCGCCCCGCTGGCTTCAGCCGCTGCTCGAATATATGGACGCGAACGCCGATGTGGCTGCCTGCCAGCCCAAGATACTTTCATACCGCAACATGGCCTATTTCGAGTACGCCGGAGCGGCGGGAGGATTTATCGACAAATGGGGCTATCCGTATTGTCGCGGCAGGATTTTCGGCACGGTTGAGAAAGACGAGGGACAATACAACACCCCGGTTGACGTGTTCTGGGCCACGGGGGCGGCACTTATGGTGAGGCGGAAAGTTTACGCCGACAACGGCGGGCTTGACCCGCGCTTCTTCGCCCACATGGAGGAGATAGACTTCTGCTGGAGGCTTCGCAGCCGGGGCTTCCGCATTGTGTGCGTCCCGCAAAGCTATGTGTTCCACATCGGAGGCGCAACGCTGCAAACCACAAACCCCAAGAAAATATATCTGAACTTCCGAAACAACCTGCTGATGCTTTTCAAGAACACGCCGCAGGAGCATCTTGAAAGCGTGGTGCGCTTCCGCAAAATCTTCGACAATGTGGCGGCGTTCAAATACCTGCTCACAGGAGACAGAAAGGCTTTTTGCGCCATACGCAAGGCACGCCGCGACTTCAAGACCATGAAAGCCGGCTTTGAGGAGGCACGCCGCGAAAATCTTGCAAAAGCCACTGTGGCGCACATCCCGGAACAAGCCAACTACAGCATACTGCGCCTTTACTACATAGGCATGAAACACAAATTCTCACAACTTCCATGACACCCTCACTATACCTCATACCCACCGTGCTTGGCGACTCGCCAGCCGAATACGTTTTCCCACCGGCAAACCGCGACATAATACTTGGCATAAGGCACTTTATTGTGGAGGAGACCCGCACGGCAAGACGCTTCCTCAAGTTTGTTGACAAAAGCATCGACATAGACAGCCTCACGTTCTACCCCATGGGAAAGCACGCCGACACCGTGGCGTTCGGCAAATACCTCGCCCCGCTCAAAAGCGGCGAAGCCGTGGGCATGATAAGCGAAGCGGGATGTCCCGCCGTTGCCGACCCAGGGGCTGCAATCGTGGCAATGGCGCAAAAGGCAGGAATGAAGGTCGTGCCGCTTGTAGGGCCGTCGTCAATACTCCTTGCGCTTATGGCATCGGGCATGAACGGGCAAAGCTTCGCTTTCAACGGCTACCTGCCCATTGACGAGGGCGAAAAGGTCAGGGCGTTGAAACATTTCGAGGCACGCGCCGCAAAGGAGAAACAGACGCAGATGTTCATCGAAACGCCATACCGCAACAACAAGTTCATTGCCCTGCTGCTCAAAACCCTTTCGGCATCCACGCGCCTTTGCATCGCTGCGGGGGTAACGTGCAGCAACGAGGACATAAAGACCAAAAGCGTGGCGGAATGGCGCAAGGCGGAAATCCCCGACCTAAGCCACACACCGGCAATATTCGCGATAGGCTCGTAACTGCGCGCCGCAATGGCAGAAAGCAAAGGCGCATCCCGCAAAACGGAATGCGCCTTTTTTATGTCAAGCCGGCAGACTATCTGCCCGTGTAATCCTTTTTCAAGAGGCTCTTGCCCTTGCTGTCAACCACCTCAATGCTCAATTTGCCGCTGTTGGTCTCTCCCGTAATGTAGGAATTGTTGGAGTTCACTATGACAGGGAAATTCACACCGTCGAGATTGGGATGATAGGCAAAGCGGTGGTAATGCGCACAAAGCATCACGTCAACATTTGCATCGTTGAGAATGGGGACAAACTTGTTCTTAATCTCCTTGTCGCCGTGCCACGCGTCTTTTTGCGGTGCGGGCGGAACGTGGCAAATCACAACGTGGTACTTAGCCTTCTTGTATTCCTCGGAGTTTACCACCTTCTTTATCCACTCCGCCTGTTCCGTGCGGTATTCGTCATAAACGTTCGCCCCGGCATACTCAATGTCGTCATCGGGCTTGTCTTCGCCCGCGTCAAGAGCCAGGAAAAACACCGGTCCTTGCTTCCACGCATAGAATATGTCGTTCTGGCGCGGACATACGTAGTTGTGGAAATTCACGGCTGAAGCACCGCGTGTCTCGTGGTTACCGCGCACATAATACAAAGGCTTCTCGGAGGCGAAAAGCTTCACGCTCTCGTCAAGGAAGCCCCTAAACAAAGCATCATCATCGGGCATTATGTTAACCATGTCGCCGTTGTATATCACCATGTCGCGTTTTTTGTAGTCCCCCATTTCGAGCATCTGCTTCATAACGTCGATGCGCTCGTGAATGTCGTTGAGTACGATGAACGACGTTTCGGGTTTCGATGAGTCGTTCGTGGTGAACGTGAGCGGAGCCTTGCTGAACACATCGGTGGCAGCCACATAGCCGTAAACAATATGCCAGCCCTCACGCTTCAGCACCTCCTGGGAGTAAATGCGGTAACGGTATTTTGTGCCGGGCTTCAGGCCTGTGAGCCTCACCGCGTGGATTTTCCCAGTGCGCTTCACGCCTATGTGCGCGTCATAATACTTGGGGCGGCTCTCGGCGTAGAAGTTTGTACCGTCATCGGGGGCGAGTTCCACCCATCCGTTAGCCTCGTTGTTTGTTGTCCAAACAATGGTGGCCTCCGTTTCATAAACATTTTGAAGATAAGGACCATGAAGAATGGCTATCCCGTCGGCTGAAACTGCAGTCGGGAGGATTGCCAGCAGCATGGCCGCAAGCAGAAATCTTGTTTTGCCTTTCATTTTATTTACTTATGTATTGTTTGTTTATTTCTGTTACAAATATACTCATTTTGCCAAACAACTGCGCATTAATCCATACAACAAATGCCCTTTGCCCGAAAAACAAGGCGGTGCACCGTATCCGTAACATTTGCCGCCAGCGGGTGGTACACTTGGATATACCCATAAAATGTGCAAAACCGCAGTCTGTCCAAGCAGCAAAAGTTACATTTTCGCCACGCCTCGGTGTTTTTCGTCAAGCATCTGAAAGCCAGTTATTTACACCCATTTTAATCTTTCTCTGTAAGCATTTGTTTTTCAGCGCATTGCAAGTGGGCGAAAAAAGGTCTGATGTAGTTTGAATTATATCAGACATAATTTTTTCTACAT
>CAVCON010000154.1:0-5804 GCA_963603805.1 Oscillospiraceae bacterium | reverse complement strand
GAAAAACTACATAGGACATAGAAAAAATTATATCAGATATAATTCAAACTACATCAGACCTTTTTTTCGCCACCTGCAACACGCTGGAAACCAAATCGTTGTAAAAGCACACGACAAAACGGTAATTTTGCAGAAATCAATGGGTTAGGCTTTTTACAACAAAAGATGCATTTCAGCGAAGCCACCCCTGATTATAAAAAATCCACCCCTCCCGCAAAAAAGCCGGGAGGGGTGGATTGGTTGGTATTTCCGGAGGTATGTTATGCCTCGGCCTCGGCGTTCTCTTTCTCAAACGCCGTGATAAGTTTCTGCTGAACGTCTGTGGGCACAAGTTCGTAGCTTGAGAACTTCATGCTGAACGCGCCGCGTCCGCCAGTGATGCTGCTGAGCGTGGTGGAATAGTTCGACATCTCAGCCAAAGGCACACGCGCCGTGAGCTTCTGGTATCCCTTTTCGGCATCCATGCCCATTATTATGGCGCGGCGTCCCTGAAGGTCGCTCATGGTGTCGCCCATATAGTCGGTGGGAACAAGCACTTCGACATCGTAAATTGGTTCGAGGATTTTCGGGCCAGCTTCCTTGAACGCCGTGCTGAAAGCGTTGCGTCCCGCAAGCGTGAACGATATTTCGTTTGAGTCAACCGGGTGCATCTTTCCGTCGTAAACAATCACCCTAACGTCGCGGGCGTATGAGCCTGTGAGCGGACCGCGCTCCATTCTTCCCATAACGCCTTTGAGTATCGCCGGCATGAAGCGTGCGTCAATCGCACCGCCGACAACGGAGTTCACAAACTCGAGCTTTCCGCCCCATTCAAGTTCCACAACCTCGGTGGAGCGCGGGGTTATGCGGTATTCCTGACCGCCGAACTTGTATGACTGCTTCACTGGCTCGCCCTCCACAAACGGCTCTACAATCAGGTGGACTTCGCCAAACTGACCTGCGCCGCCGCTCTGCTTCTTGTGGCGGTAGTCGGCACGCGCCGCCTTGGTTATTGTCTCACGATAGGGTATCCTCGGCTCGCCGTACTCTATTTGTATCTTGTCGTTGTTCTCGAGTCTCCACTTCAGAGTGCGCAAATGAAACTCTCCCTGCCCGTGCACAAGAGTCTGGCGCAATTCCTTGCTCTGCTCCACAACCCACGTAGGGTCTTCCTCGTGCATTCTCGTGAGTGCCGCCATCATCTTCTCGGTCTCGCTCTCGTTTGCAGCCTTTATGGAACGCGAATACTTGTATTCGGGATATTTTATGAAGTTGAAGCGGTAGTCGCAATCCTTGCCGTTGAGCGTGTTGCCAAGGCGCACGTCTTTAAGTTTAACTGTGCATCCGATGTCGCCGGCAACCATTTCGCTGACTTTTTCGCGCAACGAACCTGACGGCGAGAATATCTGCGCTATTCTTTCCTTTGAGCCACGGTCGGCGTTGTCGAGGTCGTCGCCCTCGTGAAGCGTTCCGCTCATCACCTTGAAGTATTGCACCTCGCCTATGTGCGGCTCCAGCCCGGTCTTGAAGAAATATATCGACGTGGGAGCTTTAGGATCGGGAACAATCTCCTTTCCCGCCGTATTGGCAACAGGCGGCATTTCATCAACAAACGGCACAACGTTGCCAAGGAACTCCATCATGCGGCGCACGCCCATATCCTTGCTCGCGCAGACGCAGAACACCGGGTATATGCTTTGGGTTATAAGTCCCTTGCGTATTCCCTCGCGCATTTCGTCCTCAGTCAGGTTTTCGGTGTCGAAGAACTTTTCCATCAGCGTCTCATCGTTTTCCGCCGCATTCTCCACAAGCCTTGCGTGCCACTCCTTTGCCTTTTCCATTTGGTCGGCGGGAATTTCCTCGATAACAGGTGCGCCGCCTTCGGGCTTCCACGAATATTTCTTCATGAGCAGCACGTCGATCATCGAGTTGAAGTCCGGTCCTGTCTTGATTGGGAACTGCACGGGAGTTACCTTTTCGCCGTGGATTGAACGAAGCTGCGCTATGATGTTGTCGTAGTCGCATTTTTCGTCGTCCAGACGGTTTATAAGGAATATCACGGGCTTGTTGAGCTTCTCGCAATAGCGGAAGTGGTTCTGCGTGGTAACTTCAACGCCGTTCTGACCGTTGATCATTATCACCGCAGTGTCGGTTACGCTCAAAGCCGTTATCGTCGCCCCGATAAAGTCGTCAGAACCCGGGCAGTCGATGAAATTCAGCTTTTTGCCGTTCCATTCCGTGTGGAATGGGGTGGAAAACACCGAATATCCGTATTCCTGCTCCACAGGGAAGTAGTCGCTCACTGTGTTTTTGGCGGTAATTCTTCCGCGACGCTGAATCTGACCGCTCTCATAAAGCAAAGCCTCGGTGAGAGTGGTCTTGCCCGAGCCGTCGCTGCCCAACAAACTGATGTTCTTGATTTCCTTTGTTTGATATACTTTCATGATACGTTTATTTTTAGGATTTATTTTTCAGGTTGCGAAGCACATCACTCTGTGTTTCGGCTGCAATTTGCAAAAAATATTCGAAACGGACAACTTTTGAGGTCGTTTTTTTCCGATTTTCCTTTGCCGCGATTAATAATACCCAAACTTACGCACGGAAACTTGTATCTTTGCATCCGCTACTTAAAAAGCGACCTACAAATGGCGGGCATTTACATCCACATACCTTTCTGCAAAACGCGGTGCGACTATTGCGCGTTCTACTCCACCGTTTCGCCCGGCGACATCAGGAAACTGTACGTTGAAAGGCTTTGCGGCGAGATTGCAGAGCGCAGGGATTTTTTCGGCGTTCCCGAGGTTTCGTCCGTTTACCTTGGCGGCGGCACTCCCTCGCAGCTTTCCATTGAGGATTTAAGCGGAATTTTCAACGCGCTGCGCCGCAATTTCCGCATCCTCCCCGATGCGGAAATCACGATGGAGGTAAATCCCGACGACATTAGCGACGAATATGCCGCCGCACTGCACAAACTGCCGATAAACCGCATCAGCATGGGCGTGCAGAGCTTCAACGACAAATTGCTGCGCGGAATACACCGCCGCCACTCTGCCACCGAGGCTGTGGAAAGCTATGAAATACTGCGCAACGCCGGCTTCGGGAACATAAGCATTGACCTTATATATGCCCTGCCCGGACAAACAGGCGCGATGTGGGAGAAAGAGCTGGAAACGGCGATTGCCCTGCACCCGGAACACATTTCGGCATACGCACTGAGCTTTGAGGAAGGCACGCCACTCTATGCCAAACTGAAGAAAGGGGAAATTCGGGAAGCTGAGGAGGAACTGTATATTAATATGTACGCCACGCTTGTTGAAAAGCTCAAAGGCGCGAGCTACGAACACTACGAAATCTCAAACTTCGCCCTGCCGGGAAAGCGGGCAAGGCACAACTCCTCGTATTGGACTGGCGAAAAATATCTCGGACTTGGAGCCGGGGCGCACTCGTTCAACGGAATTTCGCGCTGCATCAACCTCCCGGAAATCCTAAAGTACATACATTCCGCCAATGTGCCGCACGAAACGGAGACACTCACCACGGCAAACAAATACGACGAGATGGTGATGACGCGGCTTCGCACCTGTGAGGGCATTAATCTCGGAAAAGCGGAACAGTTGTTCGGAACAGAAGCCACGGACTACCTTGTGCGCTCGGCGAAAACCTATATCGACTGCGGGAAAATGGAAATAGTTTCCACGCAAAGCGGAAAACACCTGAAACTTACCGAAAGCGGCGTTTTTGTCTCCGATGAAATTATCTCCGACCTTATGAACCCCGACTGAAAAGGCTATACCAAGGAATCGGCAGGGAACACCACGCCTAACTGGCAGCGTATCTCATCGGTAACGCGAAGCGTATTAAGGGAGTTTTCCCAACTGTTCAGTTCCGATTCAACCATTCCCCTTTCCACAAGGTCTATGAACTCTTTTGTTTCGTAATAATAATCGCTCTTTTCGGGCGGCACACCCACGGTCTGCCTTTTCTCCTCCGGCCCCTGCCCCGACATCGGCGCACGGTGGGGTATGTAGGTTACGTTGTGTATCACGTGTATTCCGTCCATAAGCAAGTTTCCCTCCTCTCCCTCTATTTCGGAGGGGAGATAGGAGTCCGCAATCTTTGAATACACCACCGTAGCGTTCATGTCGGGAAACTCCATGTTCACCGCCGCCTGACCGTCAACGCCAGTGGAAAGCAAAATTCCCTGTGCGCTCACGCTATGCGGCACACCGAAAAGGGCAACCATGGGATATATTGTATAAACGCCTATGTCCATTGTAGCTCCGCCCGACATGGCTGTGCTGAACACGTTTGCCACATCACCGCGCCGCAACTTGTCGTAACGGGACGAATACTGGCAGTAAGCCCCGAAGTAGCGGCGTATCTTGCCGAGGCGCGGCAGGTTGTCGCGTATAATCCCGAAGTTCGGGCTTGCCGTGGGCAGCATAGCCTCCATAAAAGCCACATTGTTCTTCTTGGCACACTCAGTGATGCGCTGGAACTCTGCGGCGTTGGATGCCGCAGGTTTCTCGCAAAGCACGTGTTTGCCCGCATTCATACAGGCTATTGAGTATTCCGCGTGAAGACTGTTGGGAACGGCTATGTAAACAGCATCCACGCTGTCGCTTGCCGCCATTTCGGTTATCGAAGAAAAAGCCAAAGCCGCGCCGTATTTGCCGCCAAAAGCCTTGGCCCTGTCAATGCTGCGCGAACATACGGCTGCAAGTTCAAAGCGTCCGTCCTGCAAAGCCCCGCGCAAGAACCAATCGGTTATAGGATTAGTCCCTGCAACGCCAAACCTGATTTTTCCGCAGCCGCCCACCGATGAAAAACACTTATCTGTAACCTCTTTGATAGGTTATGTCGTAATAGCAGGCGTAAACATTCTCACTGGCATCTTTCTGTCCCTGCGAATCAGGCACAATCAGCCTCACATTGGCAATCTTGTCCTCTTGGGTCTCCTGCCGACCTATGTTCACGTATGTAAGCGGCACAAGCCAGCCCGAGGGTACTGACGCGCCGTAATAAATGTACATCATGCCGGAGACAAATGAGCCGGTGAAAGTGCCGAGAGTGTTCGAGACCGTCATCACATCGGGTATTGCCGTTGCATAGAGGTTGCAGTTTGACGCCTGTATCGAGTCGCCGCGCAGGTTCACCTCCGTGAAGCGGCAAAGTATGGTGGCTGTCTCGCCGTTCTCAAGCTTGCTCCCCACCCCTTTGCGTACAATCTGCATATAAACGCCGGTGTTGGGAAAGTAAACGTACTCGTTTTTCGACACGTCGGTTGTGGAATCCTGCTTTTCAAACTGCGACAGGCTTATTACCGTTATAGGCGCGACGTGAACGAGCGTGTCGTTGGCATCATCGGCAATGAGGGTGGTGCCGTTTTTTATAAACGAATTGATAATCTTGCGCTCCTTTTTCTTGCGCTCGCCATAGTTGTAGTCATCCTCGCACGATTGCAGGACAAACCCCGCCAAAACCGCCGAAACTACGGCAAAAATAAACGCTTTGTTAATTTGCATCCGAATGGTCTTCTTTTGATTTCTGCAAAAGTAATCACTTTTTCCCAATTTCCTGCAACGGCAACGCCACAAATAAGAGTTATTAAGAATTGCGCCTTAGCCAGAAATACAGCGCATAACCACACCGCCCAAACAAGGTTTGTATTTTCCTAAAAAAGGCATCAATTTCGCCCGCTTGCAAGCAAAAACCATTAACGGTGCAGAAAGCGCAAAACCATATAGGATGTAGGAAAAACTATGTCCTATGTAGAAAAAATTATGTCTGATATAATTTAAACTACATCAGACCTTTTTTCCGCC
>CAVCON010000153.1:1042-5991 GCA_963603805.1 Oscillospiraceae bacterium | reverse complement strand
ACATAGTTTTTCCTACGTCCTATGTAGTTTTTGCGTTTTCAGTATGTGCTTTTTTCGCGTCTCTAAAATCATTTATGTAAATCGGGAAATCGTTTTTTATGTTTCGCTGTAGCGGCAATTTTCTTAGGCTGAAAACATCAGGGAATAATGGTGGCAATTGTTTCTTCGCAAAACATTTTGGCATTCCGATTTAATGTTTTACATTTGCAATTGTACAATACATTTCAATGCGCATCCGTATGGACATTGCACTAAATACAACCGATAACTATTGGAACTTGCTGAAAAACCTCAACAAGGAGACCAAACTTGAACTTATAGCCAAACTCAGCAACTCGCTTTTGATAAAAGCAAAAAAGCGGCCTGTTTCCGCATCGCAGTTTTACGGAGTGTGGAGCGATGCAGATTTCAAAATGAGCTCTGATGAGTTGGCTGACAAAATAAAGGAAGACAGGAAATTCAAGGATAACGTAGTGGCGTTCTAAATAATTCGGAAGCATGAAGAAAGGCTGTCTTTTGGATACCAATGTCTGCGTCCATCTTTTGAGGGGAAAGTATGGCGTGGACAGGATGATAGACGAGGTTGGCTTTGAAAATTGCTACATTTCTGTAATTACGGTGGCAGAACTGAAATATGGTTCTGAGTTGGGTAGGCAAATGGGCTATCATGGCAAGGACGAACATTTGTCAGAGTTTTTGTCTGCAATCAATATACTTCCCATTATTGACGTTCTTGACCTGTTCGCATCGGAGAAAGCGCGTTTGCGCCTTGCCGGCACGCCAACCGACGATAATTTCGACTTGCTGATAGGGTGTACGTCTGTGTACTATGGTCTGACAATGATAACAGAGAATATCAAGGACTTTAAGAACATAGAAAATATCAAGATAGAAAACTGGATAAAGAGGAAATGAACAGGAATGTACGTCTGGCGTAATTTTTTGTTTTCTGTTATATTTTCTTATACTTCAACTATGTGGAACGTGTGCGCTGATTATGCCGCCAAAAAGCGGGGAAATTCGGCGGATTTTGCTATCTTTGCATATTAGGAAAATCATAAATAACAGAAATGGGCTTACTATCAAATATTTTCAAGAAAAAAGCACAGGATTCCGAAGGCGGGCGCGTTGGAGGTATAGAGGATTTCATGACCCTTATAAGGGTTTATTTCCAGGCTTCCATGGCTGCCAACATAGGAATAACGAACATTTCAATGCTTCCCGACCTCAGGGTGTTCAAGCAGACGCTCCACGTGGCTACTGTGAATAACAGGCTCGGGCTTGGGGAGAAGACAAAGTGCAGGAAGATGCTCGGGGAAATCTACGGAATGCCCGATTCATTCTTCCATGAGATAGACGCGAGCGTGAAGACACGCTGCCGCAAGGTGAACGACGTTACAAACTATCTTTACCAGTTCCAGGGCTTCTCGCAGGACTTGCTCATGCTCATGGGCAATGTGCTGAAATGGAAGTTCCGTATGCCGTCGTTTTTCAAGAAGACAATAAGGGCCGTTATCGAAAGATCGGTGAACGATGTGCTTACCAAGAACGACTGGAAGGACGCGGGAGTGATGAGGACGTGCGCGGGGATAAGGAAATACCGCCAAAGCCTCGGCTATTCGCCGCAGTGGATGACGGAATACGTGTATCACCTCGTGATGCTCGCAAAGAAGGAGCCGCGTCCAAAGGATGTTCCCGAAACCGACAAAAAGTAACATGATTGTTTTGCGGAAAGGCGCGAAATAGATAAATTTGCAGAAAGCGACACTGCGGAAGGCAATGGCAGAGGAAAATACCGACAGGAAAACGATAGAAATCTTCCAGACAAGGGTTCGGCAACTGATGTACGAGTACGAGAGCTTGCGCGGACAAAGGGAGGAAATGCGTTTGGCGTTGGAGAAAAAGGACGGGGAAATCAACCGTCTGCAAGCCGAAGTGAAAGAGTTGCAGGACGCATACCAGTCGCTTAAAACCGCAAAAATGCTCGAGATATACGATGGGGATGTGGACAAGTCGAAAAGGCGCATCGAGTCGCTTATCAGGCAGGTGGACAGGTGCATTGCATTGCTTAAAGTATAAATGTTGGCATCATGGCAGAAATAAGTGAGAAATTCCAGATACAGCTTAGGATAGACAACAAAAGCTACCCTGTGAATGTACGCCGCGATGAGGAGGAGATATACCGGGAGGCGGAACGCAGGATAAATGACAAGCTGAACGTTTACAAGAGTAAGTTTCAGAACTTGGAGAAGGAACAGTATCTCTATATGGCGTTGTTGGATCTTAGCGTGAGGCTCGTACAGTCGGAAAGGCGTAACGACACCGAACCCTACAAGTCGGTGATGAGCAACCTCACGGCGGAGATAATGTCAACGCTCGGCGAGAAAAGCTGAACAAAACACCTCACTTAGTTTCGTGTGCAGTCCAACCGCATTCCAAAAATGGGCGGAAAACAAAAACTGACAACAACGAACAAAATAAAAACAAACACAACAGATGGAAATAATATTTATAGTGGTTGCACTGGTCGCAGGATGCGGCATAGGCTATCTTGTGATGCGCTACGTGGCGACAGGGCAATATAAGAAAAGAATATCCGAGGCGGAAAAAGAGGCGGAGGTTATAAAAGAAAAGAAGCTCCTTGAAGTAAAGGAGAAGTTCTTGAGCAAGAAGACGGAGCTTGACAAGGATATGCAGCAGCGTAACCAAAAACTGTTGCAGACGGAAAATAGGCTGAAGCAGCGTGAAATAAGCCTGAACCAAAAGCAGGACGATTTGGGGCGCAGGAAAAACGAACTGGAAAGCCAGATGCAGCGTTTGGAGCAGTCGCAGAACGCGCTGCACGCCGAGCGCGAGGAATTGCAGAAACTCCAGGCGCAGGAGCGCGAGAAACTCGAGGAACTGAGCGGACTTTCCGCCGAAGAAGCCAAGTCGCGCCTTGTGGAATCTCTGAAAGACGAGGCAAAGACTGACGCGCAAAGCTACATTAACGACATCATGGACGATGCCAAACTCACCGCGACAAAAGAGGCAAAGAAAATAGTAATCCAGACAATACAGCGCGTGGCGACCGAAACTGCCATAGAAAACAGTGTAACGGTTTTCCACATAGACAATGACGAGGTGAAAGGTCGCATAATAGGCAGGGAAGGGCGCAACATCCGTGCGCTCGAGGCTGCGACAGGCGTGGAGCTTGTGGTTGACGATACGCCCGAGGCCATAGTGATTTCCGCGTTCGACCCAGTGCGCCGCGAAATATGCCGCCTTGCGCTGCACCAGCTTATAACCGACGGCAGAATACACCCGGCGCGCATAGAGGAAGTTGTGGCAAAGGTGAAAAAGCAGGTTGAGGACGAAATAATCGAGACAGGCAAGCGCACGGCGATTGATCTCGGCATCCACGGTTTGCACTCGGAACTTGTAAGGCTTGTTGGAAAGATGAAATACCGCTCGTCGTATGGGCAGAACCTTTTGCAGCACGCAAGGGAGACTGCAAACCTGTGTGCGGTGATGGCTGCGGAACTTGGGCTTAATCCTAAGAAAGCTAAGCGTGCCGGTTTGCTGCATGACATAGGAAAAGTGCCTGATGAGGAGCCCGAATTGCCGCACGCAATATACGGCGCGAAGCTCGCCGAGCAGTATAAGGAGAAGCCGGACATCGTAAATGCAATCGCCGCACACCATGACGAGGCGGAAATGACAAGTCTGCTCGCCCCGATAGTCCAGGTTTGCGATGCGATAAGTGGTGCGCGTCCCGGGGCACGCCGCGAGGTGGTAGAGGCATACATAAAGCGTCTTAACGACCTTGAGAACATAGCCATGAGCTATCCCGGAGTTACCAAGACATACGCCATTCAGGCTGGGCGCGAGTTGCGCGTGATTGTCGGGGCTGACAAGATTGACGACAAGCAGTCGGAGACCTTGAGCAACGAGATAGCAAAGCGCATACAGGACGAAATGACCTATCCGGGACAGGTGAAGATTACTGTAATACGTGAGACAAGAGCCGTGAGTTATGCAAAATAAGGCATGATGGGGCTTTAAGAGGATGAAGGAAATGTTTTTTTCAACAGAATATATGTATGCGCATTTGAAAAAGTGCGCATACATTGTTTTGTGCACTGTGCTTGCCATGCTCTCGGAAAAGGCTGACGCGCAAAGCGTGTTGAAACGCCTTGTGGACAGTGTGGAGTACAGGGCGGAAAGAACATTTACCGTTTCGGACGCTGGGGGGAGTACTCCTTTTTGGCTTGCGTCAAACAAGTATGGCTTGGGCGGCGTTAAGCATAGCAATGGGCATCTTCGTTGGGGAGTTTTCAAAGACCAAGAAAGGGATGCCGCCAAATGGCGTGTGGGCTATGGGGCGGACATTGCGATTGCGCACAATTATACGAGCGATTTTATACTGCAACAGCTTTATCTTGACTTGGGCTACAAGAACATACTTGTTTCTGTGGGAGCTAAGGAACGTCCCGCAAATTTGAAGAACGCCGAATTGAGCACCGGAAGCCAGACCTTCGGCATAAATGCACGCCCTGTGCCGGAGGTTCGCTTTGAAGTGCCTCACTACATATCGTTGTTTGGTGGGAAAAAGCTGTTTTCCATTCGCACTCATATAGGATATGGAATGCTGACTGACGGTGCATGGGAGGAGACGTTTGCAAGGAAAAGCGGAAGCCGTTATGCCAAAAGGGTATTGTATCACAGCAAATCCGGGTTTTTGAAGATTGGGAACGAACGTCTTTTCCCTCTGACTTTTGAGAGTGGTTTGGAGATGGCAGGCACTTTTGGCGGAAAATACTACCGTGGGGACGGTTATTCGCATAACCTGTTCGGGGGAATACGTGATTTTGTCGACATTCTTTTCGGATTGAGCAGCGACCCGGGCGAGGGGGATTTCAAAAACACCAAAGGGAACACAGTTGGCTCGTGGCTCATGAGTCTTGACT
>CAVCON010000153.1:0-1032 GCA_963603805.1 Oscillospiraceae bacterium | reverse complement strand
TGACTATCATGGCAAAGGTTGGGGTGTGAGAGCCTATTACGACCATTATTTCGAGGACCATTCCGGATTGTTCTACAAGCACATGGATTATGACGGCATATATGGCTTGGAACTCAAGCTGCCCAAAAACCCGGTTGCGGACAATATTGTGTATGAGTATGTATATACCAAGTACCAGAGCGGTGCAATGTATCACGATGACACGTCTGTGATACCCGACAATATAGGCGGACAGGACAATTACTACAACCATAACCTTTACGCCGGTTGGCAGCATTGGGGAATGGCAATGGGAAATCCGCTGTTCCTTTCCCCGATTTACAACAAGGACAAGCGGCTTGTGTTTGAGAGCAACCGTTTTGTCGCCCACCATGTAGGAATGAGCGGAAACCCGGCAAAATCCTTGCACTATCGGATGCTGTTCACCTTCTCTCAGCAGTTCGGAACATACCTGCAACCGTTGGACGATGTGAAATACCAGCGTTCATTTCTTGCAGAACTTACATATTCTCCATACCGCTTGTTCGGAAGAAAAATGAGCGGTTGGAGTGCCGGGGCTGCGTTTGCTTTCGACCGTGGCTCGTATCTCGGAAACAATACAGGATTTCAGATAACATTGAGAAGAAGCGGTTTCTTCTCGCTATAATAATGAAGGAAAAATGAAAGGTGTGAAAGGCATCTTATGTGCGGCAATAGTCTGCATACATCTTGTGGCTTGCGACACGATGACTGAAAATGGCAGGCTTGACGGTATGTGGCAGCTTTTGTCTGTGTCTTATAATGCGCATGACGGGCAAGACTCTGTTGTAAATGTGAAAAACAGCAGGGTCTATATGCACTTTCAGTCTGATTTGGCGCAGATAACCCCCGGCGCATTGGCAACAGACTCCATGGGGAGGCACATACTGATGCGTTTTGATAAAAAGGGCGGAAACCTGCGCTTGCATGATTTTTATGCCTTTTTCGAGACGGTGGGACCCATAGGGACGGAAAGGCACGCAGAGGAAATATTGCTGACAGACTCCGCAACCA
>CAVCON010000152.1:0-5991 GCA_963603805.1 Oscillospiraceae bacterium | reverse complement strand
GTTTTGCGGAAATTGTAGGGGCGTATTGCATACGCCCTGTATGCCACCGCGTGAACCGTATCACAAACCGCTGTCGCGACATCGCAAAAGATGCAATTCAGGGCGTATGCAATACGCCCCTACAAGCGGTGCAATTTGTTGATTTATCAATTGTTGCATATTCGCAGCGGTTTGTGCCATACGTCTTCACGGTGGCACAATTCTTTGACTAAACGAATTTTACTTGATTGTAATGTTTCGTGTGCCGCTTGGTGTCCTGCCGTGCAAATCAATGGCAAAAACAGGGGATAAACGCGCTTTATTTCGTATATTTGCACGAAATTAGAGCTTATTATGGACCGACAGTATTTATCACGGTGTCCGGCGTGCGGTTCGGAGAACGTGGCGAAGAAGTTTACGGCTGTGGACTATACCGCCACAGGCGAGACTTTTGACGTTTTCGAATGCGCCGCGTGCGGAATGCGTTTCACCCAAAACGCCCCCATTGAGCAGAACGCGGGAAAGTATTACCACTCGCCCGACTACATATCCCATTCCGACACCCGCAGGGGCATTGTCAACCGCATATACCATCATGTGCGCAGCGTCATGTTGCACCGCAAGGCAAAGCTCGTGGCAAAGGCTTTGGGCAGGTCGGAGGGCAAACTGTTGGACATCGGCGCGGGAACAGGCTATTTCGCCAACGAAATGAAAAGGAGCGGGTTCTATGTGAACGCCGTGGAGATTGACCCGGGGGCAAGGAAGTTTGCCTCGGAACGCTTTGGCATCACCGAAGAGGACATAACCGCCCTTGACAAATTCCCCGACGGGAATTTCGACGCGATAACCATGTGGCACGTAATGGAGCACGTTTACCGCCTGTCGGAGGAGTGGCAGAAACTACACCGGCTGCTCAACGACAACGGGCGGCTTATTATTGCCGTACCCAACTGCGCAAGCGCGGATGCGGAGCATTACAGGGAAATGTGGGCTGCATACGATGTGCCGCGCCACCTGTGGCATTTCAATCCCCACACCATGCGCCTCGTGGCGCAGCAGCACGGTTTCAGGCTTGTCGCCACCCATCCCATGCCCTTTGACGGTTTCTACATCTCCATGCTATCCGAAAAGAACAAGGGGGCGGCGTTCCCGTTTGCAAGAGGGCTATGGCAGGGGTTCAGAGCCTGGTCGAAAGCCTCGTGCAACAAGAAAAAAAGCAGTTCGGTGATATTCATTTTCGAAAAACTCTCATAAAGCAATATTCCGCACCATGGGAAAAAAGCATAAATCACGCAGCAATCTGAGGCTGAACGTAGCCACCTCGTGCATCAGCACCACGCTTGTGCTTGTGCTGATAGGCATTGTGGTGTTTTTTGTGAGCGTGGCGGCGAACTTCAGCGTACACCTGCGCGAGAACTTCACCGTAACGCTTATGCTCGACGACGACATCTCGAACGTTGAGGCATACAATCTGCAAACCCGCCTGCGCTCCATGCCTTGCGCCGCCCACGTGGCGTACATCTCAAAGGAAAAGGCGCAAAAAACGCAGCGCGAAGCCCTTGGCTGCGACCCTGCGGAGTTCAACGGCACAAACCCCATGCCCGCCGCGTTTGAGGTGAGGCTGAAGGCGGAGTATGCCAACGGCGACAGCCTTTCAAGGGTGATGCCGGCACTCAAGGCGGAGCACTATGTGATAGACGTTGACTACCCCGACAAACTCATGGACAGCATAAACGAAAACATACGCAACGTGAGCACCGTGCTGCTCGTGGTGGCGGTGCTGCTCATGTTCGTGTCGTTCGTGCTTATAAACAACACCATGCGCCTCAGCGTGTATTCGCGCCGCTTTGAAATCCGCACAATGCAGCTTGTCGGCGCACGCTCCTCGTTCATACGCCGTCCGTTCATGCAGAGGGCGTTTTGGGTGGGATTTATTGCCGCCGCGCTGGCGTGCGCATTGCTTGCCGCAGGAATAAAGGCTCTATTGGAGTTCGATCCGTCGCTCCAAAGTGATGTTGACTGGCAGGTGTGGGCTGTTACAATAGGAAGCGTCGTGGGATGCGGAATTGTGCTCATACTGCTTTGCGCGTATGTGTCGGTGAACAAATACCTGCGTATGCGTGCCGGCGACCTGTACCGCTGTTAAACCAAACTAAGAAAACTGTAACCAAAATGGATAAAAACAAACTCGCGTTCACGCGCAAAAACTTCATCCTGCTTGCCATCGGAATGGCAATCGTAATCATCGGCTTCATACTCATGGCCGGCGGAGGCTCGACAGAAAGCCATTTCAATCCCGAAATATTCGACGCACGCCGCATAAAGCTGGCCCCGGCAATGTGCTTCGTCGGCTTCGTGGTGATGGTAATGGCAATTCTCTACCCATCGAAAACGAAAAATGGCGGGGAAGACGAAACCCCGGAAGCCAAGTAAGCGGTTATGGATTGGTTTCAGGCATTGTGGCTCGGCATCCTGCAAGGGTTTACCGAGTACCTCCCTGTGAGCAGCAGCGGACACCTTGCAATAGCGTCCCACCTGTTCGGGGTTAATGCGGACGACAACCTGACATTCACCGTTGCCGTTCACGTTGCAACCGTGCTGAGCACGCTTGTGATACTCTGGAAAGAAATTGCGTGGATTTTCAGGGGGCTTTTCAAGTTTGAGTGGAACGCCGAAACGCGCTACACGCTGAACATAATAGTATCCATGATACCTGTGGGCATTGTGGGGGTGTTCTTCAAGGACTACGTTGAGGGCGTATTCGGTTCGGGCCTCGCCATAGTGGGCGCAATGCTGCTCGTAACCGCGCTTCTGCTCACGTTCTCCTACTACGTCAAGCCGCGGCAGAAAAAGAATATAAGCATAAAGGACGCCTTTATAATAGGAGTTGCGCAGGCCTGCGCCGTAATGCCCGGACTTTCGCGTTCTGGCTCTACAATAGCCACAGGGCTGCTTCTCGGCAACGACAAGTCAAAGCTCGCGCAGTTCTCGTTTATTATGGTAATTCCCCCAATCCTCGGCGAGGCTCTCCTCGACATCGTGAAGGGAATGAGGCATGGCGCGGAGGCCGCCGTTGGCGACATATCGCTTGGCGCACTTGCCGTGGGTTTCCTCGCGGCGTTCGTAACCGGGTGCATAGCCTGCAAGTGGATGGTGAACCTTGTGAAGAAAGGCAAGCTCATCTACTTTGCCGTTTACTGCGCCGTTGCAGGAATACTCACGATAGTACTTTCATAAACCGTGCCTGCAATGAATTTTTTTGACGGGGAGATACTCGCGCTCGACAAGCCTTACGGCGCAACATCGTTCAAGGTGGTTTATACCGTGAGGAACACCCTCACAGCGCGGATGGACGGGAGGAAAATCAAGGTGGGGCACGCCGGCACCCTCGACCCGCTCGCCACGGGCTTGCTGCTTGTCTGCACAGGCCGCGCCACGAAGAAAATCGAGGAACTGCAAATGCTCGACAAGGAATATGAGGCGACGCTCCGCCTTGGTGCCACTACGGCGAGTTTTGATATGGAGCATCCCGAAAACGCAACATTCCCCACCGCGCATATAACGCGCAGTCTGGTGGAGGAGACGCTGCGCAAGTTCGAGGGCGACATACTCCAGACCCCGCCCGTGTATTCCGCGTGCAAGGTTGACGGCAAGCACGCCTACCATCTGGCGCGCAAGGGCAAGGACGTGCAGCTCAAGGCAAAGCCAATACACATATACGGCATAGAGCTTCTGGACTTTTCAATGCCCGAAATAAAAATCCGCGTTCACTGCGGCAAAGGAACGTACATCCGCGCACTTGCACGCGACATTGGCGAGGCGTTGGGAAGCGGCGCATACCTCACCGCCCTGCGCCGCACACGTGTGGGGCAGTATATTGCCGACCAAAGCCTGAAACCCGAAGACTTCGCGCAGTGGCTTGAGGGCATAGACGTGGAAATTCCCGACATAACAGGCGGAACTTCAAACAAAAAGCAAAACAATAATACAACAATATGAAATTATCTCAATTCAAGTTCAAACTGCCAGACGACAAAATAGCACTCTATCCGCCCCACCACCGCGACGAGTCGCGCATGATGATACTGCACCGCAAGACCGGCGAGATAGAGCACAAGATGTTCAAGGAGATAATAAACTATTTCGACGAGCACGACGTGTTTGTGTTCAACGACACCAAGGTGTTCCCCGCCCGCCTTTACGGACTGAAGGAGAAGACTGGCGCGAAAATCGAGGTGTTCCTGCTCCGTGAGCTGAACCCCGAACTGCGCCTGTGGGACGTGCTGGTTGACCCGGCGCGCAAGATACGCATAGGCAACAAGCTGTTCTTTGGCGATGACGGAAGCATAATGGCCGAGGTCATAGACAACACCACGAGCCGCGGACGCACGCTGCGCTTCCTCTACGACGGTCCGCACGACGAGTTCAAACGCCAGCTCTACGCCCTTGGCGAGGCTCCCGTGCCAAAGTTCATAAAGCGCGATGTCGAGCCTGATGATCTGGAGCGTTTCCAGACTATCTTCGCAAAAAACGAAGGCGCGGTAACAGCCCCTGCAAGCGGTCTGCACTTCTCGCGTGAGCTTATGAAGAGAATGGAGATTAAGGGCATAGAGTTCGCGTTCCTCACCATGCACTGCGGTCTTGGCACATTCCGCTCAACCGATGTCGAGGACCTCACCAAGCACAAGATGGACTCCGAGCAAATGGCTGTGGAGAAGGAGTGCTGCGATGTGGTGAACAACGCCATTGACCACGGACACAAGATAATCGCGGTGGGGACAACGGTGCAACGCGCACTCGAAACCGCCGTAGGCGCGGACAACCACCTGAAGCAATACGAGGGTTGGACAAACAAGTTCATCTTCCCACCATACGACTTCCACATCGCCAACGCCATGATCGCCAACTTCCAGTTGCCTTTCAGCACATTGCTTATGCTCACGGCGGCATACGGTGGCTACGACAACGTGATGAACGCCTACAAGGTGGCGTTGAAGGACGACTACAAATTCGGCCCATACGGCGACGCGATGCTTATAATAGACTGATGCCCCACACCGTATTCCTTGCTTTCGGCTCGAATCTGGGAAACAGGCGGAAAAACATAGAGCGGGCTTTGGAACTCCTCATGCAGGAGGGTCTGAAGCCCGTTTCTGTTTCGCAGCCCATAGCCACCGCGCCCGAAGGCTTCGCGTCGGATAACGAGTTCCTCAACTCGGCTGCCAAGTTCACCACAGTCCTTTCGCCGCACGGGGTGCTTGATGTTACGCAGCGCATTGAGCGCACGCTCGGCAGGACGCAGAAATCAGAGGGCGGCATTTACCACGACCGCACCATTGACATTGACATACTGTTTTATGACGACATCGTTATGAACACACCCGAACTCGCCATTCCCCACCCGCGAATTGCGGAAAGAATGTTTGTGCTGCACCCCATGAATGAGATAGCCCCCGCCTTGCGCCACCCCGCAAACGGCAAAACCATACACGAATTTTATATGGAGGCAAAAAAGAGTGGGCGGTAGAGTATGAGTGTATGCAATACACTGCAAACACATAACACATATTCAATCAGAGAATTGTGCCTCCGTAGGGGCGTATTGCATACGCCCTGAATTGCGCCGATTTTGCGATGTCGTGGCGGTGGTTTGCGATGCGGTTCATACGGTGGCATACAGGGTGCAAGCGATATGTATTACAAACGTATAAACGGTAGCTAATCAGAAAATTGCACCGCTTGTAGGGGCGTATTGCATACGCCCTGAATTGCGCCGACTTTGCGATGTCGTGGCGGTGGTTTGCGATGCGGTTTATGCGGTGGCATACAGGGCGTATGCAATACGCCCCTACATATATACCGTTGCAATCAAAAACAACATACATCGTTCATATAGTTTCCGCAAAACCATAATTGCGCTTTCTTTTCAAAACTCCCCGAAAATTACATTTGATATGGGAAAAACTATGTCCTATGTAGAAAAAATTATGTCTGATATAATTCAAACTACAT
>CAVCON010000151.1:4980-6000 GCA_963603805.1 Oscillospiraceae bacterium | reverse complement strand
AAAATACAATGAACATCCAACAGATTTTTGAAGATCCTCGCATCGTGATGCTGGAGGAAGAAATTGCAAAGAGAAACGAGCATTGCCGATACTCTGACGAAGAAAAGTATGTGATGAAGCACTTGCTCGAAGAGCGATGCAACGTGCTTTGGCATCTGAGTGTGTATAATGATGAGACGAAACGACTCCTCATTGATTTTAATGATGCACTCCGCAAGGCTTGTACTGAGCTGTATCGCCACACAATAGCAGTTTATCAAGAATACTTGCATCGTGAGGACTGTCCAAAGAACTTCGAAGTGGAAGGGAAGATATTCCTTGGCTACGAATATCCTGCATTTAACACCATTCAGACAGAAACGGCAAAGCAAGTGTGGGATGCTCTCGCATGTGGCGGTTTCAGTGCGTTCTATGACGATGGTTGCGCCTGGCCTCTCCGTTTCCGTAGAGAGTATTCACCAGAACATAGCGGACATGAGACATTGGAGAATTGGTTGGGTATGGAAGACCCGAACGACAACTGGAATGAAGGGCTGGACGGGAATGGTCGAAAGACCTGCACCTCATACTGCCTTTCCATAATCTGTACGAACATTGCTACTTCTCCTTGCACGACCTCATTTATGTCCGTGAGTTTAATCTGGAGGTGCATATGGAGTTTGATGATGTATGGATAGGTAAGTTCTGCAAGAAATGCAAGCGCAGAGTCTTCTGCCACGACCCAATAAAATAATGTGTATGAAGAAGATTCTATTTCTTGATTTTGATGGTGTGCTGAACACCGGGCGCAATCAGAACATGCTTCTCTATCACGGGAAAGCATGGAAGGATGAGCATGGCGCTTTCTTCGACCCAGAGGCGGTGACTGAGCTGAAGAGAATAGTTGAAGAGACCAAAGCCGACATTGTAATAGAATCATCGTGGAAATGTTTCGGTCTGGAGGCTATGCAGCAGATGTGGAGAGACAGAAATATGCCCGGCAGTGTGATTGATGTAACACCGTTGTCTGTCAGTGACAAC
>CAVCON010000151.1:4097-4970 GCA_963603805.1 Oscillospiraceae bacterium | reverse complement strand
GAAATGGATCTATACACCCATTGGAAAGGAGTGGAAATCGCATTATGGATTGCGGGCCACCTCCACGAGGATTCTCGTTATGTCATTATTGATGATGAATACGTGATACAGGACTCGCAACTACCACACTTCATCCAGACCAGCCCTTATGACGGAATCACACCTGAATTGGCTGATAGAGCCATCAAAATACTGAATGGATAGATAGACAATCACATGTTTTTCTTCACTAAAAAAGGAGGTGCGCCCATAGTTGGCATATCCTATATCGAACTTTGCAGCATCAAAAACATTCATAACGCTTAAATTAAACAGATTATGGCACTTTGGAAAATTTCAGTGAAGAATAGCGGCAGTGCCGCTTGTAAGAACAAGAGACAACGTCTTGAAAAAGGAATGTTCGTAGAAACAAGTACCACTTCGACCACACCTCCCCTCGGTATGCCTCGAGAACAGCCCATGCTTGCCCAGTTATTCATGAGCAAATATGGCATCGAGATTGATCTCCACCACATGAACAGCTCGCATTTCGATTGCGAGAAGATTGGCTGATTGGACTAATGCATACAGCCTTGCATACTTTCGAAAAAGGGGGATGCAAGGCTGTATGCTTTTTGTAGAACTCCCGTATCACGGCTGTCATGTTTCGGGCCTAATAGTTTGCTTTCCGGAAGTTGGCATACGAGAGGCGTTTGCAACGTACTGTTCACGCGGCGGCATGCGCCCTGAATTGCGCCGAACATATTTCCGGTGTATTGCCATGCCATTTTGGGCGGTAAAGCCGCCCCTACAATTCGTGCAAACCCCAAGTTGGTTATTGCTTCCGAAACACCGCGAAAACTACATAGGACATAGAAAAAACTATGTCCTATG
>CAVCON010000151.1:0-4067 GCA_963603805.1 Oscillospiraceae bacterium | reverse complement strand
CCTATGTAGAAAAAATTATATCAGACATAATTCAAACTACATCAGACATAATTTTTGCGCTTACAAGCGTCTGATAGCCAGCAACTTGCGAAAACTGTGCAAGGTGTGCTTAAATTCTTGCAAATCAGAAGTTTAACACGAATTGTTCCAATGGCACAAATTCCCCTGCAAACAAGAAAAACGGCAACCACGGCAAAATCATAATGGTTGCAGTTTTGTGTATCCGTTTGCGGATTGCCACCATGCGGTCGTCCGCTGTTTTTATGCCAACTTACGATGTTTATGCAACGAACCGTTTTGTCAGTTTGCAGGCTTTCAACGCTTTCACGATGACGGCACTTACGGCAAATGCCACGGCGACATTGATTAGTATGCGCACGGCGGCGGGGATGCCTGCCGGGAGGTATTTCTGGAATATGTCATAGCTTATTTGCGCTATGGGGAAATGGCACAGGTAAATGCCGAATGTCAGCGCGGCAATCTTTGCGGCAACCGCCGGTGCATGGTGTTCGGAGAACCACTTTTTCAGAATTACAAATACCGATACGGTTTGCAATACCACGTTGATGCCGCACGTCCACCACACAATTTCAAGGTAGGCATACTGGCCGGGGAAGCGGGCGGCCATCAGCACATATCCGCCGAACGAGATGGCAAAGCCGACAAGGAACATGGGGACGAAAACAAGCAGAGTGCGCCTCATGCTCCAGCGCAATGGGTAGGTGTGCAGGTAATGTCCCAGCACCAGATATCCGGCAAAGCCGCTGACATAATAGAGCGAGCCGTAGCTGGTCCAGTCGCATTCTCCCCAAAGCCCCATGTTGCCGAAATTCCCCTCATATCCCAACAGGGGCGCGGCAAGGCGGATGTATGGCAAAAAGGTGGAGACTAACCAGACAGCGATTGCCACTTGCAGGTCTCGCTTTGAGGCGGAACGCATCCAGCCGCTCAATATGGGCATTACCAGATAAAGCCCGATGAGCATGTATAGATACCATAGCGGAGTGGTGCTGTAGTTGAAATTGAAAATGAATGTGTAGCACTTGCGCAGCGTGGCCTCCAGCGTATAGTTCGAAGCGTCGAAGGCAGGGCTTGCGGAGTGCCACAAGTTGCCGAGCCACGCAAAGTCAACCCAGGGCAGCAGTAGCGACCAAAACACCAGTGGCGGCAGAATGCGGCCTATGCGCTTGCGGTAGAAAGTGCCGGCTGCATCCTTGGCGGGGAGGAGCAAAATTCCCGTAATCATTACAAACAGCGGCACGCAGGGACGCGACAGGCTGGCCAGACCGCAACCGGCATAGAAATCGCCACTTGACAAATCGAAATTCATGTAAAACGGGTCGGAGCAATGTTGCACGATTACCAGCACACAGGCAAGTATCCTTATGATGTCCACCCAGCCAAGGTGTTCCCTGACCGTAGGCTCGTTTTTCGCTATGTTCATTTGTTTGCTATGATTGATATTGCTCGTGTTGGAAGATGTTTTTTGAAATGGTCGGATGGTTCGCATTATGCAGTTGACCAACAGGCGGTCAGGTTGGCTCTTCTTGCCTTGTGGTTGCAATATGGGCAAGTGCAGGGCGGCTTTCCAACCGGGATAATTATATGTTACGGCAAAGTTATGTAAAATATGGCAAAAACATCAGGGGAGACTTGTTTTTGGTTCAAGCTTTCCTGTCTTATTTTCAAAGAAAGTGCGGCGCAAAACCAAAACCGTCCGCTTTTTCCCAAACACCATGAAAACTACATGGGGCATAATTTCCAACACATTTTATCCCCGAACGCAAATTGGTGAAACTATGCTTGCACAGGCAGATGCGGGTTATTCAATGTCCACCCTCGCCACTTCGTCAACGTTTCTGATTTCACTTATGCTGTCAATGGCTTGTTGCAGTTCGTTTGCGGAATGCACCTCAAAGTCAACGGTCGTTTCCACAATGCGGTCTTTGGTCTCCGTTGTGAGTTTTGAGATGGAAAGGTTCTGCTGCTCGGTTATGCAAGCCACCACGTCGCGGAGCAGATGGTGGCGGTCGATGCCACGGATGCAGATGCGCACTGGAAAAAGAAACTGCCCGTCCTCCTCAAAGTTCACAGCCACGATGGAATCGCCCTGTTCGGATGCCTGGCGTATGGCTGTGGGGCAGTTGCGCTTGTGCAGGGTTATCCGCCCTGCTGCGTTCTTGAAGCCGATTACCTCATCGCCCGGCAGGGGGTGGCAACAGGCGCAACGCTTGTATTTCATGGCGGGACGGTTGGCAAAGAAACTGTTCAGACTGCGCTTTGCCTTGTATGTCAGCACGTGCTCCGGCCAGTTGGCTTCGGGTATGGCATCGTCTGTAGTGCCTATCTCCACGCAGTCGCCACGCTGAAGCACGGTCTTTACAGAGGAAAGTTTGCCGTTGATGCGGGCGTATACGGCGTGAAGCCCCACCTCGGTGTGTATCTCAAATGCAAGGTCGAGGGCGGTGGCGTTCTTTGGCAGCACAACGCATTTGCCTTTGGGCGTGAACGCCATGATGTTGTCGTAATAGAACGATGCCGTTACGCCGTCCATATAGTTCATTCCGTTGGTGTGGTAAGCCATGTCTTTCAGCACAGCCTTGAATTTCTCCAGCCAAGCCTTCACGTTCTCCTCCGTGCGCTCGGCCGTGCAGCCCAAGCTGTTGCTGCGCACCATGCGCTCCGAGGAAATGTGTATCTCTTCCCATTTGCCCTGCGTGTTGAGCAGCTTCACGTGGAAACTTTGGTAGCCGTTCTCCTTCGGGGCGTTTATGTAATTGACCACAGAGCACGGACGCTCCTTGAAGTGGTCGGAAAGCACGGCGTAGATGTGCAGGCTGGCTTTCTTCTCCTCCTGCAAGCCGTCTGCCTTGTAGATGATGCGTATGTAGTGCTTGCCGTCCGCGTGGTGAAAGTCGCAGCCCCTCGTCTGCATCTTGCGCCAGATGCTGTATGGTGAGCGCATTCGCAGTTCGATACGCGCTTCGATTCCGTTGGCTTCCAAAATTTCCCGCGCCTTGGCGATAAATGCGTCCGCTTCGGCTTTTTCCAACTGTTGCAGTTCTGCCAGTTGTTTTTCGAGCTTCTCGAACTCATGGGGGCAGCGATAGCGGAATGAAAGGTTCTCAAGTTCCGTCTTCACGTTGTACAAGCCCAGACGGTTTGCCAAGGGGGCGTAAAAGTAGTCGGTCTCCGAGGCAATCTTCATCTGCTTGTCGGGGCGCATACTGCTCAGAGTGCGCATATTATGGAGACGGTCGGCCAGTTTCACAAGTATGGCGCGCACGTCAAACTGCACCGAAGACAGTATCTGGCGGAAATTGTCCACTTGCTTCGACTGGTCGTATTTCACTTTCTTCTGTTTTGTAACAACTCCCACAAGAAACGCCACGTCATTGCCGAAGCGTTCGCGTATGTCGTCAACGGTGTAGGGGCAGTCTTCCACAACGTCGTGCAGGAACGCAGCCATTACGGGATTTGCCCCAAGTTCCATTTCCTCCGCCACTATGCGTGCCACGGCAATGGGGTGAATGATGTAAGGCTCGCCTGTCTTGCGTTTCTGGTCTTTGTGCGCAAATGCCGCCAGATTGTACGCCTCGCGCACCTTCTTCATCTGCCTCTTTGTCCACCCGCTGTGCCAGCAGCGCAAAGATGCTCTCCGCACCTGCCTGTATCTTGTCTTTGTACGTCTTGTCCATGGTAAGTTTCTTTTGATTGTTTCTTGTTAATAAAGAGTGGAAGAGTTTGCTGATTATATCATCCTTGCAATATTTTTTCGCCTGCAAGGGGGTGCTTACTACGACTCATGTGCAAAGATAATCGTTGTTATTCGGTGGCGCAAAATAAAATCCGCGATTTTTATTCGATGCCGGCGCAAGGCTTCATGCGGACTTTTGCCCGGAGAAAGTGAGAATTTTGTATAAGGAACTGATTTGCAGGAAATTGGCTTTGTTTTGACAAGGTGGCGTAAGTTGTTGTTTTCCAATAGCTTGTAAAGGCAAAAATTATGTCCGATGTAGTTTGAATTATATCTGATATAATTTTTTCTATGTCCTATGTAGTTTTTC
>CAVCON010000150.1:0-6009 GCA_963603805.1 Oscillospiraceae bacterium | reverse complement strand
ATCGGATGTAGGAAAAACTATGTCCTATGTAGAAAAAATTATGTCTGATATAATTTAAACTACATCAGACATAATTTTCGCACCTCGTAATACCGTGAAAAACAAATGCTTACGAGAAAATCTCAAAACAAGGCAAAAATTCTGTAAATCAATTACTTATGCCATATTCTCATTTCCCGCCCAAAATGCGCCGTGAGCGGTTTGCCGTTTGCGGCGTTTGGTCAGCCTATCATGAGTTGGTAAATCTCGCGGGTGTGGGCTGGGGTTAGCGGGTAATAGTTCCCAACCGGGTTGCCTTTGTGGGCGTGGAGGCTCTTTACGAGCAGGTCGATGTCGGGATTGCTTACTCCGAGTTCCTCAAGCGTTACGGGCATCCCTATCGATTTGAGGAATTTCTTGAAACGCCATATGCCTTCGAGCGCGTCCTTTTTGTCATCGCCCGAATTTTCAACGTTCCAAACCGTGTGCGCCAGTTTTGCTATTTTTCTTGCGTTGTGCGATGCCATGAAAGTTTGGTATGCCGGCGAAACCACCGCTAATCCCGCTCCGTGGGTTACTCCGTATATCGCGCTGAGTTCGTGTTCCAGAAAATGCGATGTCCAGTCCTCCACGACCCCTGTGCCACAGATGCCGTTGTGTGCAAGCGTGCCGCTCCACATCAGGTTCGCCCTCAGGTCATAGTCATCGGGCTTGGCAAGCACTTTGGACACGAGCGCGATTATCGTGCGCAGCAGTGCCTCCGATATGTTGTCGGTAACGTCGGTTGCGGCAGTGTTGTTGAAGTACCGTTCCAGGATATGCGCCATCATGTCCGTAGCCCCGGCGGCAGTCTGATAGGGCGGAAGGGTGAACGTAAGTTCCGGGTTCATCAGCGCGAACTTGGGGCGCAGGGCGCGTGGGGTTTTGAGGCTGATCTTTTGCAGGCCGTCGAGTTTTGTTATTACGCTGTTGCCCGAGCCTTCGCTCCCGGCGGCGGGAATTGTAAGCACAACGCCTACCGGCAATGCCTTTTCGAGCGTTTTCTTTCCAGCCCAGAAGTCCCAGAAGTCGCCGTCGTATATCGCCCCTGCCGCCATGGCCTTTGCCGCATCTATCACGCTCCCTCCGCCAACGGCAATCATCATGCCGGCGTTGAATTTGCGTGCTATTTCTATGCCCTCATAAACCTCCTTGTCGGTTGGGTTTGGCTGTATGCCGCCGAGGGTTGTGAACTCCACGCCAGCCTTTTTCAACGAATCTTCAACACGCGCCAGCACTCCGCTTCTCACCGCGCTTCCGCCGCCGTAAACAACCACAACGCGGTGTGCGCCATATCTTGCGGCGCATTCGCCGGCTTCGTTTTCCACGCCGCGCCCAAAACGGAACTCGGTGGGGCTGTAAAACAGGAAATTGTCCATAAAATGTATGTCTTTGCTCTTATTTCTATTCTTTTTCGGCGGTCAGCACAATGTATGGCGACAATAGGCGCGAGGGAACAGGGAACAGCTTTATGGCGTGGCTGAACAGCTTCACCACCTTGCGAGCCAGCTTGTTTTTCAAGCCTTTCTGCGGTTCGAGCCACAGCATGGGCTTGCTGGTGTATGTCACTTTTGCGTTCTTCAGGGGAAGCGTGGCGAGGATGTCGCGCAGCCGCTGCGGTATCATCGAGCTGATGTTATGGGCATCGTAGTTGCGGCGGTCGAAGGTGCGCTGCACCCATCCGTTCAGCCCCCTGAAGTTAGGCAGGGCGATGAACAGCGTGCCGCCGGGCTTCACCAAATCCACGTGGCGGCGTATCACGTCGGCGGTGTCGTCAAAGTGCTCTATGAAGCCTATTGAGAAAACAAGGTCGTACTGTTTTTCGGGCTTGAAGGCGAAGAAGTCGCTTTCGATATATTGCACATCGCCCTTCTTGAAGCCGTTGCTTTCCTCCAATCCGTTGATTATTTCCGGGTCAACATAGAAGTCGAGAAGCGTGGGACTGTAGCCGAGCCGTTTGAAGTAAAGCGACATTGTGCCAGGAAAGCCGCCAATCTCTATGGATGTCTTTCCGCTGCCGTTGTGCATGGACGGCGTGAAATATTTGTCAAACTCCGAATGCGCCGGAACCTTTTCGTATATGTAGTTGCTCCAGTATTCTTTCCAAAAATTGCGGTCGGTAAGGTTGTTCATGGTTATTGGAATTTTCTTTTAAGCTTGTTGATATGGTATATCCCCATCACCCACGCCTTGTGCAGCTTGCTGTTGTAGCGGCGGTACATCCGCTCGAATTTCAGCCGCGCCAGCGGGCATTCCTCTATGACGGCGGGGTGGGAGCACGAGACTTCGCCTTCGTACAGTTCGGTTGGAATCAGTTCGCCTCCGCCGCAGTTTGTGCCGGTTTCGTCAAAACCGTTGTTTGCCACAAGAGACTTTCCGGCGTTTACGGCGAGCATTCCGTTTGCCAACAGGGATGCTTTCCAGCGTATGGCCCACGAGTTGTTCAGCCCCGCAATCTGCCTTTCGAGCATCCGTGTGAAAGGGTACGTTCCTTCGAAGTCAAAAGTTTTTGTGAGGTTTCTTTCGTGCAGTGTGCGGAGCAGAATTTCGCCCGACGGCTCGAATTTGTCCCATGCGCGTTTCCATGTGGCCCAGCCCCAACTGTCGGCGTGGCTTATCAGGAATGTGTCGGGCAGTCCGCGCATCTTGAAAAGATGTCCGTGCACATTGCCCACGTGTTCGTCGTCTTGGAAAATGTCGAGTGCCGTGTTCATGAATTTCAGGAAGTACGGCGAGAAAACAAGGTCGTCTTCCACCACGATTACACGCCCGTAGCGGTTAACCACGTCTGTTACCCCGGCAATCACAGAGTTTGCCAGTCCCCTGTTTTCCGATGCCTCGCGAACCGTAACCGACTTGAACCCGCTGATGCCTTTTGCAAAGCGGCGCGTTTCCTCAACTTTTTCCCTGTCGCGGCTGTCTTTCCATCCGTCGCAAAACACAAAGAGGTCGGTGTGGCTTGCCTGCGGGTTTTTAAGCAGGCTTTCCACGCACATCCTTGTGTGAAACGGGCGGTTGTAGGCGAAAAGGGCTATCGGTGCAAGGATGTTCATTTCTTGTTCAGGTCTTTTTTTGCCAAGAGCTGCTCCATTCGCTCCTTGTCTGCGGGATAAGTCAGTTTTATGTTGTCTGCGTCGCCGCGTACAAGGGCGATTTTTGTGTCGGGAAGGTATTTGCGCACAACCGAGCAGTCGTCTGTCGCGCCGAAGTCCCCATTGCGCAAGGCTTCCGTGTATGCCGTGCGTATGGTGTCAAGGCGGAAACCCTGCGGTGTCTGCACGTTCCAAACCTCTTTGCGGTCGAGATAGCGCGACACGGTTGCGCCGTCTGAGATTATCATGCTGTCGGTTGACGGCACAGCCACGTCAACGGCCTCGTATGCGTTGAGGGCTTCGCAAACTTCGGTGATTATTCGCTGCGACACCATCGGGCGTGCGCCGTCGTGTATAAGGACGTTGCAGTTTGGCGGGGCGCATTGCGCAAGTCCCGCATTGCCCGATGCAAAACGGTTCATGCCGCCGCTGCATACGGCGGTGAGCTTTGTCCATTGGTTTTGCAGTGCCACGGAGCGCATCTCGTCAAGCGTTTCTATGTTGCTGACAATAACAATTCCCATTATCATCGGGTTTTGCTGGAATGCGTCAACCGTGCGTTCAATCATGGTGCGCCCGGCAAGCTTCACGAACTGCTTGGGTACGGAGAAACCGGCGCGTGTGCCTGTTCCCCCGGCAAGTATCACTGCTATGTTTTCTGTTGTGTTCATTATTGTTGTGGCTTATTCCCCCGCCAGTTTTTTGCGGATGATTGTAAGGCCGTCGCGAATGGGAAGTATCACTTTCTCTACCGTTTTGTCGGCAGCTATAAGGTCGTTGAATTTGCGTATGCCCAGTGTCTGGCTGTCGCGGTCGTATGCGGGGTCGGTTACGTGCCCGTCCCAAAGTGTGTTGTCGGCGAGGATATATCCGCCCGGCGACAGAAACCGCATTGCGAGGTCATAATATTCCGCATACTGCCTTTTGTTTCCGTCTATAAAGGCGAGGTCGAACCTCAGGCCGCCGTGGCTTTCGGCAAAACCGGGCAGTATGCTTAGCGCGTCGCCTATGGTGTAGGTTATGTCGGCTGCCCGGCGCGAGCCGTCAATCCAGCCGCGTGCGAAGTCCTCCAGTTCGTCGTTCACGTCAAACGTGTAGATGTGCCCTCCTTTCGGCAGCCCGTAACTCATGGCTATCGCCGAGTAGCCGGTGAATGTGCCTATCTCCAGAACGTTCATGGGGCGTATCATCCCCACGAGCATTTTGAGCAGAAGCCCTTCCACGTGACCCGAAACCATGTGCGGGCGCACAAGGTGTATGTTCGTGGCCCGCCAAAGGCGGTAAAGGTAATCGTCTTCGGCAGAGGAGCGGCTTTCTATGTAGGCGTCGAGTTGCATCAGCCCTTTTTGCTTGCAATGAGTGCTTCGAGGGCAAGGCGGTATGAGTCGAGCCCGAAACCGCAAATCATCCCTGCGCACGCCGGGGAAATCATGGAATGGCGGCGGAACTCCTCGCGGCGGTGCACGTTTGAGATGTGAACCTCCACCACGGGCGCGGCGATTGACTTTATTGCGTCGTGGAGCGCGATGCTTGTGTGGGTGTAGGCTCCGGCGTTGAGTATGATGCCGTCATAAGCGAAGCCCACCTCCTGCATACGGTTGATAAGCTCCCCCTCCACGTTGCTCTGGAAATATCCCATGTCAACGCCCGGATAGCGTCTGCGAAGCTCTTCAAGATAGCTGTCGAACGACGAGTGGCCGTATATTTCCGGCTCGCGCACGCCGAGCAGGTTGAGGTTTGGTCCGTTGATTATTTCAATTCTCATTGCTGATGATTATTTTGTAACTTTGTACCAATGCAAAAATAAGAAAAATCCGTGAACCAAGACGCTGCAAGGCATAGCGAAGAATTGTTGTCGCTCTACCGCGATTACCTGAGGCTGGAAAAAAACATGACCGCCAACACCGTGGAGGCCTACACTGACGATGTGGGCAAGTTGTTGCGCTATCTGCAAGACGAGGGTTTGCCGCCCGAAAACGTTACGCTCGACAACCTTGAAAACTTTGCCGCCGGGCTTCACGACATAGGCATAACCCCGCGCTCGCAGGCGAGAATTCTTTCGGGGGTGCGCTCGTTCTACAAGTTCCTGCTCATGGACGGGCGCATAGACACGCTCCCCACCGAGCTTCTGCCATCGCCCAAGATTGGCGACCATTTGCCCGAAGTGCTGACCGTGGAGGAGATTGACAAAATTATATCAAGCATAGACCTTTCCGAGAAAGAGGGGCAGCGCAACCGCGCAATCATAGAGATGCTGTATTCGTGCGGCTTGCGCGTGAGCGAGCTTTGCAATCTGCTCATTTCCGACATCTGGCGCGAGGAGGGTTTTGTCAAGGTGCTTGGCAAGGGGCGCAAGGAGCGTTTTGTGCCGATTTCGGGGCGTGCGCTCAAGGAGCTTTCGCTTTGGGAGGAATGCCGCTGCCATATAAACATCCGTCCAGGCAACGAGGACTATATGTTCGTCAGTTTCAGGCGCGGCAAGAAGCTTTCGCGCATCACGGTGTTCCACATCGTAAAGGTGCTTGCCGAAAACGCCGGCATAACAAAGGAGATAAGCCCGCACACGTTCCGCCACTCGTTTGCCACCCACCTGCTCGAGGGCGGGGCAAACCTGCGCGCCATTCAGGAGATGCTCGGACACGAAAGCATAGCCACCACCGAGATATACACGCACCTTGACAACAGCCGGCTGAGGGAGGAGATTTTGCTCCACCACCCAAGGGCGTATGCCAGGCAGCCCGAAAATTAGTGCAAGGCACAGTCTGCAAAAGAATTGCATCGCTGTATGGCGTGTTGCATACGTTGCAAACGCACAAACAATGATTAATCAATAAATTGCACCGCTGTAGGGGCGTATTGCATACGCCCTGTATGCCACCGCATGAGCCGCACCGCAAGC
>CAVCON010000149.1:4427-6013 GCA_963603805.1 Oscillospiraceae bacterium | reverse complement strand
GTCTGATGTAGTTTAAATTATGTCTGATATAATTTTTTCTACATAGGACATAGTTTTTTCTACATCAAATGTAATTTTCGGGACATTTTGAAAAGAATGCGCGATTATGGTTTTGCGGGATTTGTAGGGGCGTATTGCATACGCCCTGTATGCCACCGTCTGAACCGCATGACATAAACAAAAATACAGCCGCCACGGCATTGCAAAATCCGCGCAATTCAGGGCGTATGCCATACGTCCCTACGGCGGCACAATTCGTTGAGCAATAATGTTTAACGAGGATTGTATGGACGAATGGCATTCGCCCGAAACACCGACCCCAAAGTGTTCATTCATTGCTTTTAATTGTGGAAATTTGCCGCCAAGTTGATAGAAAGCAGCAATGTTCCTGCTCATTATGATAAAGCAAAATTCAATACAACTATGGTAAGAGAGATAAAAGGGCTGAAATGCCCGCACCACGACTGCGTGAGGGACAATCACCACTTTATGTACAAGGAGGCTTATCCGGGTGCGAGACCTACTTCCGGCACACGCTGCATGAAATGCGGCTACACAATGTCATTGCACAAGGCGCAGAAATGATGATGGAGTCTTTTATAGAGGAGCTTTATTTATTCTGTCCTTATTCTACCTTAAACGACAAAACATTAAGGTATAGAATGAAGGCTGTTGCAAAAAGGCATCGTTGGGGCAGTTATTATCGTTGGCCGTTAGGTCTTTTTATATATGAAATGCTTTCTCATTGGCACGCCGACAGGGAACTTTCCGCAAAGGGGGCTATCAGAATCTTTGAAGACTCCGTGAAATCGGGAGATTTTTGGTGGGTTAAGAAACACCAGGAACCTCAATCGCTATATATGTGTACTGTCGCATTGTTGGAATCTGTAAATTATTGGTGTTGGCACGAAGCTCCGCTTCCAATATGCTTTGATGAAGAGGGATTCCGAGAATGCATTCAATATCCGATTGAGATAAGCGATGTTGATTTTTATCGGAAATGAATGCGGGGCAGTACGATGCGACATTCGTATTGCATAACGGCGCACTTCGGGCGTATGCCATACCCCTACGGCGGTGGAGTACATTATATTATGTGATTGCCGTTGGGGGGATGATATTCGCCCTAAGTTTTCGCTTGCACTAAACAAAAACTGTTTGTTTGGCGTGTTTCTGCGATGTTTTCACTAACTTTACACGAACAACATAAGCAAAACAATTGAAAGCATTAAGACTATGGAAATCATTGACAACTCCCCTGTGTATGAGCCGAGTGCCGGCGTGATTGTTAAGGAAGAATGCTCTGTGGGGCAGTTCCTCGACAGCTGCATCTATATTATTGCCACCGAGACCTCCCCCTTGGCGCAAAAGGTCTTGGAGGTGAGAGAGGGCATGAGAAATTGGCACGGGGACTATTTCAACAACTACGACACCGAGGTCATTTCTGGTGTAGAACTGGCAAACCACCCAAAAATGCAGAAGCTGGTGGAGGAGCAGGGCTGCAACCTACTTATGCAGCTGTCAACACCTGGAGAGACCGGCAAAAGGTTCATCGCCGCCAAGACGGACGCAGAGCGATTGTATAT
>CAVCON010000149.1:0-4369 GCA_963603805.1 Oscillospiraceae bacterium | reverse complement strand
GTATATGGACGTTGCGAATGTAACGCATGACGCGGAGCGCATATACCAATATAGCATAGCAGAGGCTCTGAAGCGGTATTCCATCAACAATCCCGAGGACTTTGAAGAATTGACTGCGCCGCTTGTGTCGAACAAGAGGTTTATTACCGGCTACTTGTCCAAGCAGGTGGACAAGGTTGTGCATCCCACATTCGGCATGGCAGCCCGCTCCATCGGAGAGTCGCTGGACTTTGGCAGCATTCTCACCCACCAGAAAAGGCTGAAGTGCTACAAGGAATTGTCCAATAATATCAGGGATATCCGCAAACTTGACAAGCCGGAGACAACGGCAATGCTTAATATTTTGTTTGATCCGATAGACGCAAGCACAATGAGATATTTGATTTCTCAAATGTCGCCAAGGTTGCGGGAAAAATTCTTTACGGCACTTAACCCACAGCGTATGGCAGAGAAATCTGCAATAAACTTGGAGATACACAACTTTGGCAGGATAGACGCAAGCAGACGTAACGATGGCATCTACCGCCTTATAATGAAAAAGAGAGGGCGCGAGGATATGGCTTTGCATTTTGACCGTAGCGGAAGTTTTGTCCTCTACCTTATATACTTGATTGACCGCAAAAAGAATGGGGACAATGTTGACACGCTCAACATAAAGGAGCAGGAGGATGTTTTCGGGAAGCTGTATCGTGAGGTCTATAAGCAAAGTGGCAAGAAAACTTTTGACAATATGGTGAAAGACTTCGACGCCCAGGGCGAAAACAGGGAGAAAACGCTTCACGTGGTTTTGGGCGACATACGCAAAGTAGTGGGGACGGCTTGCGAAAAGATGAAGGAGCCAGCAGAACCGTTCTTGATTAAAGATGCGAAAGGCCACCTTACGGTTTTGCCCGAACACATAACTGTTCCCGAAGAATTAATGGCACTCGTTTAGTGTTAAAAAACGATTAACAATATAGGTAAGCAGCAGACAACCAGAAGGTAAAAAGTTTGCGAATTGTTCGTCTTACAACGTTCGCCTCACCTGCCTGTACCAACCGATATTTGCATTATGAAACGGATATGCAAATGTCGGTTTTTCATTGGTACGAACGTAAAAGTTATGGCAGACATGAACGCGAACAATTTGCCCGACAGGGATACAATTCTCGGCTTGATAAAGGCGGTACGCAGGGAAATTGCGGATAAGGGCGGGAAACTTCCCACCACAGGCGATTGTCTTGTGCAAAAGGTTATGGACCGGATTGCCAAAGACAAGAAGTCTTTCCGCACTAAACGGGAACGTCTTGGCCATTACCATTCGATTGTACGCAAAGAGTTGTGGCAGTATGCCGATGCCGAGAAAGATGCGGACGAAATCATTAGCAAGCTTAAATCCGGCGACCGAGAGTATGTCTGCAAATTTTTCTATAAAGATTGCAGCCGCATAAGCGGTTTGCGCTCAAAGATAATCGGGGAAATAAGGCGGACTTATAAGGTTGAAGTGTCAAAGGAGGAGTTCGGCAACATACTTTACGCATACCTTTGGGACAACGGCACATGGGGAGTGCTTGACAGTTACTCCGGCAAGGGCAGTTTTTTTAAGTGGCTTGAAAAGCTGGCGTGGCACGAGGTGATGAAAACGCTTGAGGATATGGGGCGTATAAAGACAAGCCGCGCACGCACGCCTGGCAATACACGTTTGGTCGGCAAGTCGGTGGAGTCGGCGAGATGGGAGAGCATGCTTGCAGACACGATGCCCAACGGCCTGCACAAAGATGTGCTTACGGCGGTGTATGTTGACCGCATGGATGAAGCATGGATAATGAATGAATTTGGTTTTGGGGCGGACAGGCTGCGAGACATAATAAAGAGGGCTGAAACAAAACTGAAGGACGTGCTGATACGCAACGACAACCCTTATGCGGAATATTTCCTGCGCGACAAGTCGCCCCGCATTATCGATGTGGGAGAAGAATATGTGGCGGACAGTGCAAAAAGTATGTTGGCGGACATGGAGAAAAGTCCTTTGGCTGATGTGTTCGGCGTGAACCTTGGTCGTGAGGATCTGCATTGCAAGGCGGTGGATTTTCTTTACTGGTTTTCCGGCAAGATGAAATGGTCGGAGGAAGACCGCCTTATATGGACGCAGCGTTTCATAGAGAATGCGTCCCCTGTGGATGTGGCAAAGAGGCTTGGCAGGGAACGTTCGTGGCTCGACACGCGATATTCAAGGCTTAACAAACGTTTCGGCGAGGCAATCAGGAAATGGTGGAAAAATAATGCGACATAGTGCGCACTGTTTTCAGGGAGTGATAGAAACCAACAGATTTCGCACTCTGTTATAACAGCAAGGCATTAACACTAAAACATAAAGGAACAATGAAAGAGAAAGTTTTTAAGGCACTAACAAACATGGGCTTCAAGCCCGAGCCGATAGAGGATTGCGGCTACAGTTTCGGTTATGAGGGAATGAAGCTCCTGTACATTTACAACGAGGATGACGAGGATTTCCTGAATATAGCATTGCCAGGAATCTATGACATTGAAGAAGGTAAAATGGCGCAATACTGCACACTGACGGAAAAACTCAACTCGGTTCTCAAGTATGTAAAGGCGTACGCGTTTGGTGACAGTATGTGGCTAACCTATGAGCGCAAACTGTTGGATGGGGAAAATCTGGAGAAAAACTTGCTCCATATAATATTGAGCATGGAGGGCGCGTATATGTTTGCGCGAAAGGCTATCGCGGACATAGAGGCAAAATTTGCCGGTGAGCCGGGCGATACCATTGCTTGCGAAAAAGGTAACTGACAAACAAGATTAGGATTATGTCGAATAAGGAAATGATAAAAGAGGCTCTTGAGGGCTTAGGCTTCAAGCCGATGGTGGACAAGGCTGGTAGCATATTCATTCTTCACGAGATGAAGACCATTTACATACTCGTGCCGGAGGAAGAAAGTTTTGTAACGGTGGTACTTCCCAAATTTCATAGTATTGACGAGGAAGAAAAGCTGAAATGCCTTGCCGCTTGCAACAACGTAACGCGTGAGGCGAAATTGGTCAAGGTTTATATTGAGCCGACGGCAAAGGATGTAAGTGCCAGTTGCGAGTTTTTCTATTGCGACAGGGAGAGCCTTGCCGCAAGTCTCGGGCATTCGGTAGAGATATTGGGCATGGTGCGCACGGTGTTCTACAACGCCATGAAAGAATTGGAGGAACGCGAAAATGAAAAATAGAGGATTGTATGATTAAGGTAAAAAATGACAGTGTGATAAGCATATTGGGGGTTAAATTCCAAGGCGTGAAAGAGATAATAGAACACGCTTTGAGCGGTGAACCGAAAGATGGGGTGTATGTGGCGACTGACAGGTCTTTTTATCCCTGTTTTGATTCTTCTGACGTTCTTTATGAGGACAGGTGGTATTGGAACTTCGTGTTCGCCAAGAGCGAGGAGGAACTTATGCGGAAACTGGAGCGTTTGGATGAGTTGCACGGACCTTTGTGCTACGACAAGTTGACTGAAGAACTGCATCCCATGGCCTATTGGGAAGGGGACAGCTTTTTCCCGGTGAAGCTTACGGATGGCAAGGAGCAGCGCATAACCCCGAGATTTGTGGATAAGCTTGAAGTGGACGAGATTTTTGTTTTTGGCAGCCATTGCTCGGGAAGCCACGGCGATGGCGCAGCGGCTTATGCGCGTGAGCATTTCGGTGCGGTTAAAGGGCAGGCGGATGGATTGCAAGGGCAGTCTTATGCAATTCCCACCGCAGGTGTGAACTTGGAAAGCATCGGGCGTTCTGTTAGGCGTTTTCTGGAATTTGCGAGAGAACACGGTGAGTTGAAATTCCTCGTAACCCCGATAGGTTGCGGCAAGGCTGGGTGGAGGCATAGGCACATAGTGCCGCTGTTCAGGGATGCCATGGAAATGACAAACGTGTGGCTGCCGTGGTCGTTCCTGGATTATTTGCTTATATTTGATGAATAACGCGTAAACCTTTTTGTTATGGCGAACAATTTTACACGTGAAGAGGATTTCGTAAAGGATGTTGTTTTTCAGAACGGCAACAGTCTTTGGGAGAAGTATGAAAGGATAGGCACGCTGCATTTGCCCAAGCAGACAGACATTCCGCACAGTGAGGACAAAAGTCCCTTTGCTTCTGTAAGCCCGATTGTTTATGTATTTTCCGCATCCCCCACAGACTTTGCAAGGGTCTGCATAGGCAATGTTGACAACCAGTCGGATTTCCTGACAATGAAAGACGGCGTGCTTTATTCAAAGGACATGGCACGGCTGATATACTGTGTGGAGGAAAAGGAAACTTTCATCGTGCCTGAGAGTGTTTCCGTAATAGAGCCTTATGCCTTTTGCTCGCAGAAAAAGCTGCGC
>CAVCON010000148.1:5319-6033 GCA_963603805.1 Oscillospiraceae bacterium | reverse complement strand
GTAAGGAAATTGCACCGCTTGTAGGGGCGTATGGCATACGCCCTGAATTGCGCGGATTTGCAATGTTGTGGTGTTGGTTTGTGGTGCGGTTCATGCGGTGGCGTACAGGGCGTATGCAATACGCCCCTACAAATGGCGCAAAACCAATACCGCTAAAATTACATTTGATGTAGGAAAAACTACATAGGATGTAGAAAAAATTATATCAGACATAATTCAAACTACATCAGACCTTTTTTTGCCGCTTGCAAACGCCTGAAAAACAAAACGTTATAGTGAATATTTTTGGTTTGTTTATCTTGCTGTGTGTCAGTGTTTTGCATCTCATTCCCAATATTTTGTATTTTCTTCCTCGGTCTCTTTTTTGCGAATGTCCCAATCAAAACCAAATGCATGGGAGTCTATATATACTTCCGTTTTTAACAATATTCCTTTTGCTCTTTTTATGTTGATGTAGCCAGTAACGGATTCACCTGGATGTATCGTTGTCTTTTTAAGGTAACCTTGCTCTTTGGCTGCGCGCTCTTCTATCATATTGTTTTCGATTGCTTGAAGTTGGTTCGCATTGGCTACCCGCGCTTGATACGCAGCGTTTGCGTCATAGTGCGTGGTGTTGGTGGTGTATATGCCGCCGTTTGGCGCATACGTTGTGGAATAAGAATTGGAATACCCGGCGGAGGCAGAGTTGAGTCCGGCAGAGACGCTGTATAATAG
>CAVCON010000148.1:0-5266 GCA_963603805.1 Oscillospiraceae bacterium | reverse complement strand
GTATAATAGTAATGTCCAGGTTTGTCTTCGCCGTATTTTCTTTTGATACATTTCGTTTGTGTAAACAAGCAAATCCAGCGTATCTTGCTTTTTTGTTACAACGGAAGAATACACTCTTTCTGGGTCAAAGGTTACAGGTTCGTCCCCAATGTTTTTCAAAAACAGTTGCAATTGGTAGTAGCGGCCGTGGTCTTTGATTTCCTCGCAAGTAGCACCTACCACAAATTTGTCCGAAATGCGGTATGTCCATTGCTTTCCGTCATTCCATTCTGTGAAAACGGAATCTTCTTTTGTTTCTGCCCAAACGCCCGCTTCGATGGCGAATAGACTGCAAATCAAAATTAAATATTTTCTCATGTTTCGTGTTTGTATCTGCCAATTAAAATGTTTAAGGCGTGGAACTGCAATGCCACGTCTTGTATTGGAGGTCCTGAGAAAACCTTAGTGTATAGATGTTGGAATAGCAGCCCACGCCGTAAGCGTGAGAACCACTATGCTTTTTCCCATACACTATTTGAAAGTTTCTCAGGTTTCCAAATACGAGATAAGCATAACGCCTCTTTTTTTTCGATAAGTCGTTGTCCGTTAATAATACGGATTATGTGCAAAAATAGCAAATATTATCAATATGTCTGTTGCTGTTGCGGCATAATAATCGAAAAGTTGTGCCTGTATTATTGGTAGCCAAATCTGTAAAATGTCCACGTGGGGAATAAAAAATAAAGACTACCTTTGCCGTTGGTAAAACTTTATAATTCACAAGACATGAAACGGAACGCATTTATGCTTACGGTGATGATGTCGCTGCTTGCGGTAATCACATCGTGCGCAATGAAAAAGGACAAGAAGGAAATGGAGAAAAAAGGGGACGCAAAGGTGCTCGTGGCATACTTTTCGGCAACTGGCACGACCGAGAACGTGGCAAAGATGATTGCATCGGCAACCAAAGGCGAACTGTACAAGATAAAGCCCAAAAAGGAATATTCGGCAGAGGACCTTGACTGGACGGTGAAAACATCGCGCTGCTGCCGCGAGAACGATAACCCGCAGACGCGACCGGCAATTATAAAGGACAAGAAAAACCTTGACGCATACAGCGTGATTTACCTTGGCTTTCCAAATTGGTGGAATATGGCTCCGAGAATTATAAACACATTCATCGAAACCTACGGGCTGAAGGGCAAGACCGTTATTCCGTTCATGACATCGGGCGGAAGTGGAATAGAGAACTCCGTGAAGATTTTCCGCAAGGACTACCCCGAAGTGAACTGGAAAGACGGCAAGCTGCTTAACGGCGTAACCCAAAAGGATGTGAATTCGTGGGTGTCGAAAAATTGAAATAAGACTTTTTGAACAGTCAGCGTCTCCTGCACAACTATGTGTGGGAGACGTTTTTTTATTGTTGTTTGGCGGCGCAGAAGTCTTGGAACGCCCCAATGGCTTTTTGCAGCTTCCTTGTGCCCACACTGCGCTTGTTTGCAAAGACATCGGTCTCCACTTTCCTTGCCCCCTGGGCAATCGAAGCCTTCCAATTGCCCACAACCCTGCCTTCGTGTAAAATTACGGGCTTGAAAATCCCGAAACTGTTGTGGGCTTTGCCCTCATGCCTCTTGTCGAGCGAAACCCAACGGCTTTTGTAGCCTATAAGGTATTCGTCGTATGGCGGAAGCAGTATCACGTCTTTCTCTTGGGCGGTTTGGATTGTGCTGCCGCAAATGTCCGGACTGCCATTATAAATGAACATTTCTTGTCCTTCAACCTGCACTTCCTCTAACTCTGAAGCGATCTGCTCCACGGCTTTGCGGTTTTGTGCCACAGTCAGTCCCGTCCACCAGCAGAAGTCCTCAAAACAGGCAGGGGAGTGGCTTCTGAAATACTTTCTCGCGAGCTGCCCCAAGGCTTCGCTTTGGCTGGTGGGCACGTGCTGCGGAAAAATCTTTGTCCTTTCGCTTGTCAACGCCCATGTGCTGTCTTTGCCTTTCATTTCGCCCGAACAGAGCAGCCCCTCTATTTCCCCGCGCAGCAGCAACAGCCTTGTTTGGGGAGCGTCTGCCGCAAAATTCAGCCTTGCCAGTTCATTGGTTATTTCCGTCTTGCAAAGCGATTTCCCGCCAGCGAGAATTTCCTTCAGAACTTCCGCCCCCTCATTATAATATTGGTCTGAAAACTCAATATGGTTGCAGCTTGGCCACGATTGTATGGTGCGCAGGTTCTTCTCCCGGCAAAGTTTGCCCAACCATGCAAGGTCTTGGGGCGTTACGGCCTGGATTGTGCACCTCATGAGGTGAAGGCGCAGGATTTTGCCCGATGAAAACGCTTCCCTCACGGCATCAATCTTCGGCTTTTCCGTTCTCATTCCAACAGCCCAGCGGAATTGGCTGTAATCTTGCGCCTGCACCATTCCCATCCAGTCCACAACGTCCTCTGGGTTGCGGAAACGGCTTTGCGCCAGCCCTTGGTTGGCAAGGCGCATCGCGGCGGCATCGTTCCTGTTCATATATATAATGGTAGGTTTGTAGTTTGGCGCAGGTGCAAAGTTCGCCGAAAAATCCGAAATGTACAAGCGGTGCGGTTCAATCATGAAAAGCAGCCTCCATAACTTAAAAAGACATTTCATGTGCTATTATGAGAGTACAATAATCTTTTAATCATAAAATTGCACCGCTTGTAGGGGCGTATTGCATACGCCCGGAATTGCGCCGCTTTGCAATGTTGCGGTGGTAGTTTGCGATGCGGCTTATGCGATGGTGTAAAGGGCGTATGCAATACGTGATGTGAATATATAAATAACGATTAATTAATGATTTGCGCCAATTGTAGGGGCGTATTGCATACGCCCTGAATTGCGCGGATTTGCAATATCACGGCGGTGGTTTGCGATGCGGTTTATGCGATGGCATACAGGGCATATGCAATACGCCCCTACATATATACCGTTGCAATCAACAGACAACATACGTTGTTTATATAATTCCCACAAAAGCAAAACGGTTGCTTTTTTCCCAACACTCCAAAAATTACATTTGATATAGGAAAAACTACATAGGACATAGAAAAAATTATATCAGACATAATTCAAACTACATCGGACCTTTTTTCGCCGCCTTGCAACCTGCTGCAAGACAAATGGTTACAAATAATTTGTAAAATCAATGTAACGAATTGGCAATCAAAAGCGTATGGTGTTTTGCAGCGTTTGCAGAATGCGTGTCAAATTGTTTGTGGTATGTAATGTTGGGATGATTGTTTCGTAGTGTTAAGGTTTTGACTAAATTTGCCATGCAAAATAATGAAATAGATTAAGGACATGGCTTGAATGCAGAAAATGGAAAAGACAATAAGACCAATATTCGCCATTGCTGTGATTATGGCGGCGGTTTTTGCGGCACATGCCGACAAACGCATCACGATGCCGGACACATGGGTCGCTGTTGACGGACTTGGGCGCAGCGTGGTGTCTGCCGACAGCGGTGCCCCGCTCAGAAAACCGTCCGACAACTATCAGGTGGGAATGTTCTATTATATATGGCACGGGCAGCACGGCAAGGAAACGAAAGACAACACCAAACTGCTGGCGGAAAACCCTGACAATCCCAAATTCGGACCTTTGGGGACATTCCATTGGGGCGGGGAGCCGGCACTCGGATATTATAAGGGCGGAGACCCTTTTGTGATAGCCAAACATATGCAGTGGCTTGTAGATGCCGGCGTGGATTTCTATTTCCTGGACGCCACAAACGGCTATATATACCCCGAACAGGTGAAGGCGGTGATGCGCGAAATAGACCGCCGCAGCTCTCTCGGGCTGAAAACGCCAAAATTGGTGTTCACCATAAACTCGAACCCCGTGAAAACCATAAAACTGGTGTACGAAACATTCTACACCAATCGTGACTACGACAAATATTGGTATGAGTGGCAGGGAAAACCTTTGCTTCTCGCGGATATGGCAACGTTCCCCGAATTGCCCGAAGACATAATAGGCCGCTTCACATGGCGGCACAGTTGGGCGTGGATGAAAGGAAAGCAAAAAGACAGTTGGGCGTGGCTTGAGACATACCCGCAAAAGCCCGGCTGGACAACGGACGGCGCAGGAAACAAGGTGGTCGAGCAGATCAGCGTAACCACGGCCGAACACCCCATAAGCAACATGGGCAAAAGCTATCATGATTCCGTCCAGCCGCCGGTTGATAAATACGGGCTTTGCAAGGAAACGCCCTACGGACTGTATTTTCAGGAGCAGATGAGGCAGGCCCTGAAAGTTCACGCGCCTGTGCTTATGGTAACGCAATGGAACGAATGGATGGCGCAACGTTTCCGCACGGAAAACACAGGCTTGATTCGCCCGGGAGGTTACAAGCCGACCCCGGACGAAACCTACTTCGTCGATGTGTATAACCAAGAATTCAACCGCGACATCGAGCCGAGCAAAGAACCTTTGATACGCGACAACTATTATATGCTGCTTTGTTCCGAAATGCGGAAATATTGTGGGGTAAGCCCCATACCCGAGCCAGTTGCACCCAAGACAATAAAGATAAGCGGAAGCTTTGCCCAGTGGTACGATGTGAAGCCGGAGTTCGCCGATGAGCCGGGCGACGCTTTCTACACTTCGCAAACCGCGCAGTCTTCCGCCTCCTTATTGCGGGCCACAAACGATATAGTGCTCGCGAAAGTGGCTGCCGACAAAAAGAAAATGTATTTCTACGTGAAAACCGCCGGCGGCATTGTGGCGGCAAACGATTCCACCCTGTGGCTTACACTGCTTGTAAATTCAGATTGCAATTACACCACAGGTTGGAACGGATATGACTTCATGGTAACGCCGGGCGCAAAAGGCAGGATGCTGCTGAAACGGTATGCCGACGGAAAGTGGGCGGACGTAAAAAACTTGAAATGGAAGCGTGGGGAAAAGGAAATAATGGTGGAAGTGCCGTGTTCGCTTTTGGAAACAAATGGTTTTGGAGACATAGATTTTAAATGGATTGACAATGTTCCCAAATCGCTTGACGACATAATGCTTTTTTATACCGACGGCGATGCTGCGCCCGACACTCGCTTCAATTACCGTTACAAGGGCGGCGGACTGAACAGGCAACGTTGAGCAGCGTTTCCTCTGTTTTCGGTGTCTGCTTCGCCGTTTTTATTGTTTTTGGGGTAAAATATTTTTTGCGTCTGCAACTGCCTGTTTGTTTGCGTGTTTGCGGTGTTTCATGGTGTTTTGCATTGAAAAATTTCAGAAAAAAGTTTGTGAAAAGTTTGGTGG
>CAVCON010000147.1:0-6090 GCA_963603805.1 Oscillospiraceae bacterium | reverse complement strand
TAATTCAAACTAGATCAGACCTTTTTTCGCCCACTTGCAATGCACTGAAAACCAAACGCTTGTAAGTAATTTTCAAAATGCGGTTAATTTGCTGAAAACCAACGTGTTGCTGCTGTTTTGCGTATGCCGCCGTTTTTTGTGCTGCGGTGCTTTTTCCGAAATAATACCCGACAATTTCCAAGGCGTTATAATAATGTGGTGTGTGGGACGTTATCATAGTGTAAACATTCAAATTACTGCCTATGATTAAATTCTCCCCCTCTGAATTGTCCCCGCGTGAAGCCACGCTGCAATTTCTCAAGTTTTTTGCCCGCAACTATATGCCCTTGGAGTTTCCCGAGGCTGGCGGTGCGCCTTTGGTGATGAATTGACATTTGTCGCCTTTTCAAGAAAACAACAATTAAGATATGAAGAAAATAATGTTGCTGGGTTCGGGTGAACTCGGCAAGGAATTTGTGATAGCCGCCAAGCGTCTCGGACAGTACGTGGTTGCTTGCGACTCTTACCAGCATGCCCCTGCAATGCAGGTGGCGGACGAATTTGAAGTGTTCAATATGCTCGACGGGGACGCCCTTTGCGCGGCAGTGCACCGCCACCGCCCCGACATCATAGTGCCGGAGGTCGAGGCCATACGTACCGAACGGCTTTACGACTTTGAGCGCGACGGAATACAGGTTGTGCCGAGCGCACGTGCCGTAAACTTCACCATGAACCGCAAGGCCATACGCGACCTTGCAGCCAAGGAGCTTGGTTTGAAGACCGCCCGCTACCGCTATGCCAAAAGCCTTGAGGAAATGCGCGAGGCTGTGGGCGAAATAGGGATGCCGTGTGTTGTAAAGCCGCTTATGTCCTCGTCGGGGCATGGGCAGAGCGTGATACGCACCGAGGCAGACATACAGACTTCATGGGATTTCGCTTGCAGCGGCGCAAGGGGCGACGTGATGGAGGTGATAGTTGAGGAATTCGTGAAGTTCGACAGCGAGATTACGCTCCTCACCGTAACACAGCGCAGTGGCAAGACGCTTTTCTGCGCACCCATAGGACACGTGCAAAAGCATGGCGACTATCGCGAGAGCTTCCAGCCCGCCGCCATAAAGCCTGAGCATCTTGAGGAGGCACAGCGCATGGCCGATGCCGTAACACGCGCCCTCACAGGTTGCGGAATATGGGGCGTGGAGTTCTTCCTGAGCAACGAGAACGGGGTGTATTTCTCCGAACTTTCCCCTCGTCCGCACGACACAGGCATGGTTACGCTTGCGCAGACGCAGAACCTTAACGAGTTTGAGCTTCACTTGCGTGCACTTCTCGGTCTCCCTGTCCCCGAAATAGAACAGCTGCGTGCTGGGGCGAGCTGCCCGATACTCGCTGTGAGCGACACGCCCGCCGAACCCGACTTTGTGGGCGTTGACCAGGCATTGCTCGAGCCGCGCACCGATTTGCGCATTTTCGGCAAGCCGCGTGCATGGAAGGAACGCCGCCTTGGAGTGGCGTTGGCCTACGACAGCACCGACTGCAATATGGACGCGCTTCGTGAGAAGGTGAAGAGCGTTGCCGCCAAGGTGAAGAATCTTTAATCCAACGTTAAACCAAAGAAAATAAAATGACACCGATAATATCCCCTTCGCTGCTTGCCGCCGATTTCGGCAACCTTGCCCGCGATGTTGAAATGCTCAACCGCAGCAGTGCCGACTGGATGCACCTTGATGTGATGGACGGGGTTTTTGTGCCAAACATCTCTTTCGGCTTCCCTGTGATGAAGGCGATAGCGAGCGTTGCAAGAAAACCGCTCGACGTGCACCTTATGACCGTGCAGCCCGAACGCTATATCGAAAACGTAAAGGAACTTGGCGCACGCATAATGAATGTGCACGTAGAGGCAAGCCCGCACCTCCACCGCACAATCCAGCAAATCCACTCTGCGGGGATGCTCGCCGGAGCTACGCTTAACCCCTCCACGCCAGTGAATATGGTCGAGGACGTGTTGGAAGAACTTGACCTTGTTCTCATCATGTCGGTAAATCCGGGCTTCGGAGGACAGAAATTCATAGAGCATTCCCTGAAAAAGGTGGAGAAGCTGCGCCGCATGATTGACTCCTGTGGTTCGGGTGCGCTTATCGAGGTTGACGGAGGCGTTAACTCTGAAAATGCGCCGCTGCTCGTCAACGCCGGAGCCGATGCCCTTGTGGCTGGAAGCGCGGTGTTCAACGCTCCAGACCCGGAAGCGGAAATCGAAGCGTTGAAGGCGATGGAATAAGTCGGCCTTAGGGCGGGGGAAATGTACACGCAGGGAAAAACGCAAGGCATCTCGTTTTCGGCGTTGGGCAAATTCCCTGTGCTGCATTTTGTAGTGCCGCTCGCCTTGGGCATTGCCACTGGCTGGTATGCCGAAGGTGCGCTCCGCGAACGGGCGTGGCTTTTGTGGACTGCGGCATCGGTGTGCGCCATTGCGCTGGCGGTGCTTGCCATGTATTACAAGCGGTGGGTGGAAAACCTTGGGTTTTACATTTCCACCGTTTTGTTTTTCTTTTCTCTCGGCATGGCCAATGCCACGGAGGCTTTGAAAAAGTCGGAATACTCGTGGGAAAAACACAAGGCTGCTTATGGCGGAATTGTGGTCTCCACTCCGGCGGTAAAAGGTCGTGTGGCAAGATTTCGCGTTAAGGTTGCCGAAGTTTTGGCAAAGGACGGCGTGCGCCGCGTGAACCGTGTAGTGGAAATTACGTCAGTGCGCCCGGGCTGCGCAGACACTCTTAGGGCGGGCGATGCCGTTATGTTTTACGCCAAGGTGGCAGAGCCGAAAAACGCCGGCAATCCCTGCGAGTTTGATTACGCATCTTATTTGAAACTTCACGGAGTTTCCGGGACGGCTTTCGTATATGGCGATGACGTTGTGCCGATGTCGGGGGGACAGTCTGCAAGGGTTTTGAAACAAGGTCTTGGCACGGCTGGCAGAATTGCGCTCTGGGGCGGAAAGGTGCGCGGTGCACTTTTGCAGGTTTACCGTGCGGCGGGAATGGACGGCGACTTGCTCGGAGTGGTGTCGGCAATGACTTTGGGCGAGAAGTCGCTTGTGTCCCGCGAGGTGCGCGAAGTTTTTTCCGGCACTGGAACAAGCCATGTCCTTGCCCTTTCGGGATTGCATCTTGGCATATTGTTTTCGTTGCTCCAGTACCTTTTTACCTTTGGCGGACGTTTGCGCCGCATGAGAGTGCCTTGCCAAACGGTCGTGATACTGTTTGTGTGGATTTACGCCGTGATAGCGGGAATGCCGCAGTCGCTTGTCAGGGCTTCCGTAATGTGTACGCTCGTGTGCCTTGCCGTTATTTTCCGCCGCAGCCCCCTTTCTGTAGGAAACTTGTACCTTGCCGCATTCCTTATATTGCTTTTCAACCCATTGTCGCTGTTTGACGTGGGCTTTCAGTTGTCTTTCGTCTCGGTGCTGTTCATATTGAAACTTATGCCTTCGGTCGCACCCCGCCGGGTGGTTGCCGCCTCGCGGGCGGGGAGGCTTTGGGGATTTATGGCTGTGTCTTTGTGCGCCCAGATAGGCGTTGCCCCGCTTGTGGCGTACTATTTCCACAATTTCCCCACGTATTTCATGATGTCAAATCTTGTGATAGTTCTTGCTTCGGCGGTCATAGTGCCTTTGTCGTTCGCGCTTCTCGCCTTTTCGTGGCTTCCCCCTCTGGCAACCGCGCTTGTATGGCTGCTCAAGATCATTCTGCACTTTCTGTTCGCCTTTCTTGCTTTTGTCGCCGGCATTCCTGGTGCATCGCTTCCGCTATATCCCTCGTTGGCAACCGTTGTGCTGGTTTATGCAGCCCTGCTTTTCCTTTTGATGTGGGCAAATTCGCGCCGCAGAATATATGTTTGCCCCATGCTTGCCGCTTTGATTTGGGCAGTGCCTGTGCAGATGCTGTCGGCAAAGGTTGTGGGGAAAACAAAGTGCGTTTGGTTTTACAACAGGCTTTCCGTAAGTGCCGTGCAATTTGTTGTGTCTTCCAAGGAGTCGTATCTGTATTCTCCGCAAAATGTTGGCGATTCGGCAGTATGGTACGCCTTGGCTTCCGTATCGCGTAGTTATTGGGCAAGAGGCGGCATAGAATGTCCTGTGCGGCTTCGCGGCGGCTTTGAAAACCGTTCCGCGAAATTCCATGACGGTTTGCTGCTGTTGAGCGACAGGACATTCCTTTTTCTTGATGCCACAACTCCGCGCAACGGTGTGCCTTCGGCTGTGAGCGTTGACGCACTTTTTGTTTCACGTGGGTTTAGGGGAAAGCTTTCGCCGTGGGTGGACAAGGTTACGCCACGCCTTGTGGTGCTTGACAGCGGTATGGGCGAGGCAAGAAGGGAGGCTTTCGCCACGGAGTGCCGCAAGCGCGGGCTGCGTGTGCACGACATGGCGGCAGAAGGGGCTTTGAGGATTTCGTTGGACGGAACGGAAAGCCGTGTGAAATAAAAGTTTTTCTTAGAAACAGTTTTAATTTTTTCGTCTTGTGATTTGAGATGTATTTTTGAGGCAGATTAGCCATTCTGATGAGGAAGATTGCGGGCAATCTGACGAAGAAGAAGGGCGGATATGACCAAAAAGACGCTCAAGGCACAGGCGGGAACTACGATAAATAGTACTGGCTCTATGCAAAAAATCAAAACTGTTTCTTAATTTTGCACCCTTGAAAATCGTAACCAAAAAAGGATAGAAAATGCTGGGTAACATAATGTCAGAAGCCGAGGCGGCTTTGTTCAGGAATATAACCGCAACAACCGGGAAAGCCGTTATAACCGCGCATTCCGCGCCCGACGGCGACGCGATAGGCTCTTCGCTCGCCCTTGCCTCGTATTTGCGCACAAACGGCGTGGACGCAAAAATTGTGATGCCCGACAGTCTGCCCGATTTCCTTATGTGGCTTCCCGGTGCACCCGACATAGTTTGTCACGACGTTGCGCCGGTGGAGGCGGAACGCCTTGTGGGCGAAGCCGACACCGTATTCTGTCTCGACTTCAACGACCTTTCGAGAATTCACGCCCTTGCTTCGGCGGTGGAAAGGAGCAACGCATGCAAGGTTATGGTCGATCATCATCCCGAGCCTGTGCTTGAAACGGAACTGAGGGTTTGCCGTCCAGACCTCAGCTCGGCTTCCGAAGTTGTTTTCCGCATACTGTGGCAGTTGGGGTATTTCCCCGCCATGACAAAGGACGAGGCCGTGTGCATATACTGCGGCATGATGACCGACACGGGCGGTTTCGCATACAACTCGTCAAGTCCCGAAATTTATTTCATAATAAGCGAACTGCTCACCAAGGGCTTCGACAAGGACAAGGTTTACCGCAACGTTTATAACAACTACTCCAAAAGCCGTGTAAGGCTCACAGGCTACATTCTTTATAACAAACTGCATTTCTACCCCAAACTGCGTGCGTGCTATTACACGCTCACAGGCGAGGAGATGAAGCGTTTCAGTTTCCAGCGCGGCGACACCGAAGGGCTTGTCAATATGCCGTTGGTGGTGAAGGGCATGAGGCTTTCCATAGCCCTGCGCGAGGACACCGAAGGCGGGAAGATAAGGATTTCGTTGCGGTCGGTGGATGATTTTCCGTGTAACAAAATGGCTGCGGAGTTTTTCAACGGCGGCGGACATCTTAACGCTTCGGGCGGGGAACTGCACTGCACAATGGAGGAGGCTGTGGAGCAGGTGAACCGTGCGGTGGAGGCATACGCCAAACTGCTTTGACGCACAAACGGCGGCGTGAACTTTTTCCTGCGTTTTTCTGCCAAAAACGCAACCGCCTGAAAACCAACGATATATTGTGATTTGATAAGCTTTCGTAACTTTTTGTTTTTCAGAGATTTGTAAGCGGTGAAAAAAGGTCTGATGTAGTTTGAATTATGTCTGATATAATTTTTTCTACATAGGACATAGTTTTTCCTACATCAAATGTAATTTCTGGGGTGTTGGAAAAAAGCAATCGTTTTTGGTTTTGCGGAAATCATATGAACGGTGTATGTTGCTTGTTGATTACAACGGTATATATGCAGGGGCGTATTGCATACGCCCTGTACACCACCGCGTGAACCGCATCGCAAACCAC
>CAVCON010000146.1:0-6101 GCA_963603805.1 Oscillospiraceae bacterium | reverse complement strand
TTGAAAAACAATAACTTGCAAGAAAAATAGAATTTGCTGTAACGTGCGGATTATCAGTGTTTTGCGCTTTTGTGCGATGCTTTTCGTTTTTACGGAGTGTAAACAATATGAGGGCAAGGATAAGTTCGAGTGGCTAAAAAACAAGAAAACCTCCTCCGCTTTGGGGGCGGAGGAGGCTTATGCTTTATGTGGGAATGCTTATTTGTGCAGCGTGAGTTCCTTTTGCTTGAATGGTATGGGGTATGTGCTCAGCCACACTTCGGGTTTCAGGTCGGAGTCGTTAAGTCCGAGTACGTATGCCTCAATGTCCTTGCCTTTCATGTCGGGGGTAAGGGGCACGTAGAACGTATAGTTCCTGTTTACCGGCTGTACGCGGTACTCCCAAGTGTTGGCGGTGAACGAGGGGGCGCGGTCGGGACAGCCGACATATTCCCCTCCGACTTTTATTGCCGCCCATGCGCCGTCTTCGCCGCACTCACCGTTGACAGCAATGCAGAGGTATGCCTTTTCTGGAATTTCATCGAGCTTGAAGGAGTTGCTCCACGCTTTCTTTGCTCCATTGTATTTGCGGAACAGGTTGGAGGCGCGCCAGTTGGTGCGGTCAACCTCCTTGCCGTTTACAAAGGCGGAAACTTCCGAGACGCGCAGCGGCGTGCGGTCGAGACGCAGGTATCTGATTTCCCCGGCTTTTGACATGTCGGCTTCGGCGTGCGTGCCGATGAAGAATTTGACTTCTTTCCAGTCTTTCAGGTCGGCAGACACGTAGAGCCTTGCGCCTTCTTCTGACTTGTATGGGGTGATGGAGTATTCGTCCGGGCTGTCTAAGGTAACTTTGTCAAGACGCTGCCGCTTGCCCATGTCAACCAAGAATGCCGTAGAGCCATCTGCCCTGTGGTCGCCCCACCTTACGGCTACGGAAAATGCCGTTTTCAGATCGCCGTCGAAGAGGTTTTTGTCCCAAATTTCGCGCTCCCTGAATATTTTCTGGTTGAAGAAAGCATCGCGTGCGGCTTTCACCTGTGGGATTTTCGTCTCTCCCGAGCGGAGCAGCGAGCGTGCCTCGAGGGCGTTGTTGTCTGCGGCGTAGCAAGTGGAGTAGTAGAGCGTGGCGGCATCGCCGGGAATGTCGCATGACTTCATTTCGCCTATGTGTCGGTGGAAATCCTGCTTGAGAACCTCGCCGGGGAATTTTATGTTCGCGCCTTTGGCACTTACTTTCTTGCCGTCAATGTCTGTTGACTTGAAGTTTAAGTTGCCGCCGAACTTGACCTTATAGCTTTTGCCTGGCATTCCGAGCAGCTTGACCGTGGGGTTGCCGCTGTAGTCGTTTACAATATTATATGGTATTCCGCTTAGGGCAATCTTGTCTTTCTCCTTGACGTTGGTAACTTTGAGCAGCGCGGCGCGGAACGGCAGCACTTTCACATCGATTGTCGAACCGTAGGAATGGCTTCCCATGTCGTAGATGTAGGGGTGGTAAAGGCGTGCCTTTACTTTGCTTCCGTTTTGCTCAAGCCCCACTTCCTTGCCGAGGTTCACGTGGTAGGTAACGGTGTTCCATGTAAGGTTTCGCAGGGTTATGAACCTTGTGTTTCCGTCGCCGCGTGTAAGGGCTTCAGGTCCGTATTTGTCTTCGGGGAGCTTCTGTCCGTTTACGAGAATGTCGGCATACTGGCGGTGGAGGTTGAAATAGAATGCAAGCTGCGGAAACTCGTCATCGCGCAGAAGCCACGGGTTTCCGTAGATTTCCGGCGCGAGGATAAGCTCACGCCCGAACGACTGAAGCACGATGTCGTCCTCCCAAAAGTCAAGGCACGACGACAGGCACACGCCGTGGTCTTCGGTCAGGCGCGTCAGGTTGTCGGGAGTTTTGCGGCTTATGGCCTGTGCGCGGTGGTGGGGCGCGGTCATCGAGTTTGTCATCAAAACATCGATGTATGTCTCTTCGCCGCCAAAGAGGAATGTGGTTGAATGCTTGGTTCCCGGTCCGAGATCGAGACGGTGGTTCAAAAGAATGAAGTCGGGCGATGTCTTGCGTATGCGCGTCATCATTTTGTCGAAGTAGTCGTATTTTGTGCTGCGCAGATAGCCGCAAACGCCGTCCATCTTGAAAAGTCCGAAATTGTAGTTTTCCACAAGCCCAGCCATCATGTCAATGCGTTCTTTGGCCTCCTGCTCCGTGTCGCCGAAGCCGTCAGGCCCGCACCATACGCCGAGGCGTGTTCCAAGGCTTGCCGCACTTTTTGCCACAGGTCCGAAGCCGTTGGGGAAGTGTTTCTTGAAGCGCGGATGCTTTGTGGAGCCGTAGATGCCCGCGCCGTCTATCGCGCCGGCGTCAAAAGCATAAATGTCAAGCTGCATTCCATAGGTTTCCTTAAGCCAGCGGAAAAAGTCGAGGTTTATGAGCGTCTGTTCTTCGCTTGCCCCCTCGTTGGTGTTGTTTATCCATGAGAAATACTCCGACCTTGACGGAGATTTTTCTGTTATTGTTTCAGCCTTGTTTTGTGCAGCGGCGTTTGTAGAGATTATAGCCGCCAAGAGTAGCACTGTATTCTTGTAGAAATTCATGATATTATTTTTATGTTAGAATTGAAAAGGCGCAGAGTTCGTTCCCTGCGCCTTTTTGTGATATTGCGCCGTTTTTCAGTCGAGTTTGTGAACAATAAGCCCGCTGCGCAGTTTCGGCTCGAACCATGTGGCTTTCGGCGGCATTATCTTTCCGCTGTCGGCAATGGTCATGATTTGGTCCATCGACACAGGATAAAGTGCGAGAGCTGCCGCCATTTCTCCGGAGTCAACCCTGCGGCGCAGTTCGTCAAGTCCGCGCAATCCGCCAACGAAGTCAATGCGGTCGGAAGAGCGAAGATCTTTTATGCCGAGGATTTTGTCGAGGATAAGTCTTGACGAAATGTCAACGTCAAGCACTCCAATCGGGTCTTCCTCGTCAAAAGTTCCGTCTTTCGCCTCGAGGGCGTACCACTTTCCGCAAAGATAAAGCGAGAACTCGTGATGGCGGGCCGGACGAAAGTTCTCAGTGCCTTTTTCTATGATAACGAAATCATCGGTAAGGGCGTTGAGGAACTGGCGTGGGGTCAAGCCGTTCAAGTCTTTGACAACGCGGTTGTAGTCGAGGATTGTGAGCTGGTTTGCCGGGAAGCAGACCGCCATGAAATAGTTGTATTCCTCTTTTCCTGTGCGGTTGGGGTCGTTTTTCGCCTTTTCCGCGCCCACAAGTGCCGCAGCCGCCGAGCGGTGATGCCCGTCGGCAATGTAGAGCGAGGGCATTTTTGCAAAGCGTGCGGTTATAAGTTCCTTGTCCTTGTTGTCGGAAATAATCCAGAACTTGTGTCCGAAACCGTCTATCGGCGCGATGAAATCGTAAACCGGCTCTTGCGCCGCATAGCGGGAAATGAGCGCGTTGAGTTCCTCATCGTCGGGATAGGCAAGGAACACTGGCTCCATGTTGGCGTTGGTGGTGCGCACGTGTTTCATCCTGTCCTCCTCCTTGTCCTTGCGGGTGAGCTCGTGTCGTTTGATGACTCCGTTCATGTAGTCCTCAACCGCCGCGCAAACCACAATGCCATATTGCGTCTTGCCGTTCATGGTCTGGGCGTAGAGATAATAGTTCTCGTCTGCGTCCTGCACCAGCCAGCCTTGCTCTTGGAACTTCGCGAACTGCTCCTTTGCGCTTTCGTAAACGCGCGGGTCGTATTCACTCGTCCCTTCGGCGAAATTTATTTCGGGCTTTATTATATGGTATAGCGACATTTCGTTGCCGCCCGCCTCTTCGCGTGCCTCCTGTGAGTTGAGCACATCATACGGACGGCTCTCCACTTTCTCCGCCAGGCTCTTTGGCGGGCGCAGACCGCGAAACGGTTTTACTGTAGCCATATCTTTTGCGTTTTTTTACTTGTTTACCTGGAATTTGGTGATGCCGTCTTTCAGGAAGCCCACAATCTGGCACGCGGCGGCAATGCCGGCGTTGATGTTTGCCTCTTTTGTCTGCGCACCCATCTTCTTTGGGGTTGCAAAATAGCGTCCGGGGAATTTCTCCTCAAATTCTGCGGCGCGTTCGGGGGCGATGTCGGCAATGTATTTCAAGTCCTCGCGCTCCGAAAGTGCGCGGATAAGACCTTCCTCGTCAATAACCTCCTTGCGTGCGGTGTTTACGAGAACGCCGTTTTTAGGCAACTTTGTAACCACATCATAGTTTATGCTGTTGCGGGTCTCGTCTGTTGCGGGGATGTGCAGACTTACGATGTCGCATTTCTCAAACAGTTCGTCGCGTGATGCCACTGGCGTAACTTCGGCGGCTTCGATTGCGCTTGCAGGGCAGAAAGCGTCGAATGCGTAAACGTCCATGCCGAAGCCTTTGGCTATGCGCGCCACATTGCGTCCCACGTTGCCGAAAGCGAGAATGCCAAGTTTCTTGCCTTTAAGCTCTGTGCCGGTCTTGCCGTTGTAGAAATTGCGCACGGCAAAAACCAAAAGACCGAGCACAAGCTCCGCCACCGCGTTTGAGTTCTGTCCCGGAGTGTTCATCACAACAACATTGTGGGCAGTTGCCGCTGCAAGGTCAACGTTATCGTAGCCTGCCCCTGCGCGAACAACTATTTTAAGCTGCTTTGCGGCGTCAAAAACCTCGTTGTCTATCTTGTCGCTTCTTATGATAAGCGCGTCTGCGTCAGCCACGGCATCCAGAAGCTCTTTCTTTTCGGTATATTTTTCGAGGAGGGCAAGCTCGTAGCCAGCTTCCAAAACCTCTTTCTTTATGCCTTCCACAGCCGCCGGCGCAAAAGGCTTTTCTGTTGCTATCAATACTTTCATTTCCGATTTTCCTTATATCAAAACCGGGCTGGAAGCCGCGCCGTGTCTGCTGTGCGGCTTTCCAACCCGGAGATGTTTGTTAGTGTTTTGCCTCAAATTCTTTCATTGCCTCCACAAGGGCTTTCACGCCCTCCACAGGCATAGCGTTGTAGCACGAAGCGCGGAAGCCGCCGACCGAGCGGTGTCCCTTTATGCCCACCATGCCTTTTTCGGTGGCGAACTTCATGAAGTCAGCCTCAAGATCCTTGTATTCGTCGTTCATCACGAAGCAGATGTTCATAAGCGAACGGTCTTCCTCCTTCACTGTGCCACGGAACAGTTTGTTGCGGTCTATTTCGCTGTACAGTATGTCTGCACGCTCGTGCGCAAGCTTGTCCATAGCCTTTACGCCGCCTTGCTCCTTAATCCATTCAAGGGTCTTCATTGCGCAATATACAGGCACTACGGGCGGGGTGTTGAACATCGAGCCTTTGTCTATGTGGGTGCGATAGTCGAGCATCGTCGGAATGGCGCGGCTTACCTTGCCGAGAGCGTCCTCTTTCACGATTACGAACGTTACGCCCGCCATTGAGAGGTTTTTCTGTGCGCCGCCATATATTATTGCGTATTTTGAAACGTCAACGGGGCGTGAAAGCACATCGCTCGACATATCTGCGACCATCTGCACAGGACTGTCGAGTTCCTTGCGTATTTCCGTGCCGTATATGGTGTTGTTGGTTGTGATGTGGAAGTAGTCTGCGTCAGCCGGAACAGTGAAGTTTTTGGGAACATAAGTATAGTTGTCGGCTGCCGACGATGCCACTTCAACAACCTCGCCGAAGAGCTTCGCCTCCTTTATGGCTTTCTTGGCCCATGTGCCGGTGTTGAGGTAAGCGGCTTTCTTTTCCAAGAGATTGAAAGGCACCATGCAGAACTGCATGCTTGCGCCGCCGCCGAGGAACAGCACCCTGTAGCCTTCGGGAATGTCGAGAATTTCCTTCATCAGGGCTTCGGCATTGTCCATCACAGGCTGGAACTCTTTGCTGCGGTGGCTTATTTCCATAAGCGAGAGACCGGTGTTCTCAAAGTCTGTGCAAGCGTCTGTTGTGGCTTTGATTACTTGCTGGGGCAGTATTGACGGTCCCGCGTTGAAATTATACTTTTTCATTACTCTGTATGTTTTGTTGTTTATTGTTTCTGTTTTCCGCGCATGGGCGTATTATGACGCGAATTTACGAAAAATAAAAATCTTCCGCAAATTTGCTCTTGAAAACTGACGGACTAATCCGGCTTGT
>CAVCON010000145.1:0-6166 GCA_963603805.1 Oscillospiraceae bacterium | reverse complement strand
TTGGTTTTGCGGAAATTGTAGGGGCGTATTGCATACGCCCTGTATGCCATCGCATGAACCGCATCGCAAACCGCCGCCATAATATCGCAAACCGGCGCAATTCAGGGCGTATGCCATACGCCCCTACAAGCGGTGCAATTCATTGGTTAATTGTTAGCTGTGTATTTGTGCGGCGTATTGCATACGCCCTGTATGCCACCGCATGAACCGCATCACAAACCGCCGCCATAACATTGCAACTTGGCGCAATTCAGGGCGTATGCAATACGCCCCTACGGCTGCGCAATTTATGGAATGGTTGACAGCTGCGTATTTATATGGAATATTGCATACGCCCTGTACGCCACTGCATGAAGCGCACCGCAACCGTCGCCACGACATTGCAATTCTCCCGAACTCTCGTTTAATATATAAATATGTGTGCTTGGCGGGCTGTGGCTGAAAAAAAGAGCCAAAAAGTTTTGCATGAAACAGGATTTATATATCTTTGCGTTAGGACAGACAGGCGGTCGCGCCGTGTCCGACACAATAAATCATACAAATTCAGTGTAATATATGACTGTTAAAGACGACTTCAGAAACTACGCCACCAAGCATCTGGGCATAAACAGTATGGTTGTGGACGATGTTATAAAGGCGCAGAACCAATATCTGAACCCGTACATACTTGAGGAACGCCAGTTGAACGTTACCCAGATGGACGTGTTCTCTCGCTTGATGATGGACCGCATCATTTTCCTCGGAACGCAGATTGACGACTATACCGCCAATACGCTTCAGGCGCAGATGCTGTATCTCGACTCGTGCGACCCCGGCAAGGACATATCAATATACATCAACTCTCCGGGCGGGTCGGTTTACGCCGGTCTCGGAATTTACGACACGATGCAGTTCATAAGCTGCGATGTAGCCACCATCTGCACGGGAATGGCAGCGTCGATGGCGGCAGTGCTGCTTGTGGCGGGAAAAGAAGGCAAGAGGTCGGGACTGAAGCACAGCCGCGTGATGATACACCAGCCAATGGGCGGTGCGCAGGGGCAGGCTTCCGACATTGAAATCACGGCGCGCGAAATCCAGAAGCTGAAAAAGGAACTCTATACCATCATAGCCGAGCATTCTCACACAGAATTTGACAAGGTGTGGCAGGATTCCGACCGCGACTACTGGATGACGTCGCAGGAAGCCCTTGACTATGGAATGATTGACAAGATACTTGTTCGCGGGAAATGACAAAGAGGCAGAACGAACCGGTTTGTGATTTTTGCGGGCGCAAGCAGAGCGAAACCGACCTTGGGGTGATTGTGCTCGGCCCTCACGGCGAGGCGGTGTGCGAGGATTGCGCCGAAAGGCTTGTGTCGTATTACAAGGAAATACGCGAACAGCTCGGCAAGGAGAAGGAAAAGGCTGCACTCGACGCGGTGAAGCTTGCCGACATACCCAAGCCAAAGGAGATTAAGGAGTATCTCGACCAGTATGTGATAGGGCAGGAGGATGCCAAGCGCACTCTCTGCGTGGCTGTTTACAACCACTACAAGCGTCTGTCGCAGAAGGTGGAGGACGACAAGGTGGAGATAGAGAAATCAAACATACTCATGCTCGGCCCTACGGGAACCGGCAAAACCTTGCTGGCACGCACCATATCGCGGCTGCTGAATGTTCCGTTCACAATAGTCGATGCAACGGTGTTCACCCAAGCGGGATATGTGGGCGAGGACGTGGAGAGCATTCTCTCGCGACTCTATCAGGCCGCCGGCAACGATGCGGCAAAAGCCGAGCGGGGCATTGTGTTCATTGACGAGATTGACAAGATTGCCCGCAAGGGCGACAACCCCTCAATCACACGCGATGTGAGCGGAGAGGGAGTGCAGCAGTCGATGCTCAAGCTCCTTGAGGGCACGGAGGTGAACGTGCCGCCCGCAGGTGGGCGCAAGCACCCCGAGCAGCAGTATGTGCATATAAACACGCGCAACATACTCTTTATATGTGGCGGGGCGTTCGAAGGCATAGAGGACCGCATCGCGCAGCGTCTCAACACGCATACAATAGGTTACGGCTCCGTGCAGAACAATATGCAGATTGACCGCTCGAACCTCATGAAGTACGTTGCGCCGCAGGATTTGAAGGCATACGGGCTTATTCCCGAAATAGTGGGAAGGCTTCCGATAATAACACATCTGAACCCGCTCGACAAGGACGCGCTGCGCCGCATTCTCACAGAGCCGAAAAACTCCATCATAAGGCAATACGAAAAACTGATGAGAATTGACGGGATAGAACTGACGTTCGGCGAGGGAGTTCTCGACTACATAGTGAAGAAAACCCTTGACTTCAAGCTCGGCGCGAGAGGACTCCGCGCAATAGTGGAGGCAATCATGAAGGACGCGATGTTCGAGCTTCCGTCGAAAGACCTGAAGTCATTCACAGTGGAGCTTGACTACGCCAAAAGGCAGGTGGAGAAATCCGAAAGCCTCGCCGCGCCGTCGCTGAAGGCGGCAGGATAAAAATATGCGGCGCGTATGCGCGGGAGTTGGAAATAAATGGCTATATTTGTCCTTGCGGCAGCAACAGGGCAACAGTCGTAAAGAAACATGGCAGACAAGGAAATGAACCTGGCGGAGGGGCTGAAACGATATTTCGGCTTCGACAAGTTCAAGGGCGATCAGGAGGCGATAATCCGGAACGTCCTTGCAGGGAACGACACGTTCGTGCTCATGCCCACAGGCGGGGGAAAGTCGCTCTGCTATCAGCTTCCCGCACTTCTCATGGAGGGCACGGCAATCGTGGTGTCGCCTTTGATAGCCCTGATGAAGAACCAGGTTGACATGGTTCGCCACATGAGCGAACTTGACAACGTGGCGCACTTCCTCAACTCCATGCTCAACAAGCCCGCGATAGAACAGGTGAAGAGGGACATCGTGGAGGGAAACACCAAGCTCCTTTACGTTGCGCCCGAAACGCTCACGAAAGAGGAGAATGTGGAGTTCCTCAGAAAAGCCAAGGTGTCCTTTTACGCGATAGACGAAGCCCACTGCATTTCGGAGTGGGGGCATGATTTCCGCCCCGAATACCGCAACTTGCGCGACATAATAGAGCGCATCGGGCGTGCGCCGATTATAGCCCTTACGGCAACCGCCACCGACAAGGTGAGGACCGACATAAAGCGCAACCTCGGCATTTCCGGCGCAAAGGACTTCAAGAGTTCCTTCAACAGACCCAACCTTTATTACGAGGTGAGGCAGAAAACCAAGAACATCGACAAGGACATAATAAAGTTCATTAAGCAAAACGCGGGCAAGAGCGGCATAATTTACTGCCTGTCCCGCAAAAGGGTTGAGGAGCTTGCCGCCGTTTTGCAGGCAAACGACATATCCGCCGCGCCTTACCACGCGGGAATGGACGCAGCCGCCCGCTCAAAGACGCAGGACGACTTCATTATGGAGAAAATCGATGTAATCGTGGCAACGATTGCTTTCGGAATGGGCATAGACAAGCCCGACGTTCGCTTCGTTATTCATTATGACATGCCCAAGAGCCTTGAAGGTTACTATCAGGAGACGGGGCGCGCCGGAAGGGACGGACGCGAGGGCAAATGCATCGCGTTCTATTCCCGCGAGGATGTGCGAAAGCTTGAAAAGCTCATGGAATGGAAGCCGCTTGCCGAACAGGACATAGGGAGGCAGCTTTTGCGTGCCACCTCAAACTACGCCGAGAGCACGGTGTGTCGGCGAAGGCTGCTGCTGCATTACTTCGGCGAGGAGTACGGCAAGGACAACTGCGAGAACTGCGACAACTGCCTGCATCCCCAGACAAGGGTGGACGCAAGCGAGGAACTTTTGAACGTGCTGCTCACCGTGCAGCTCACAAAGGAGAATTTTAAAGACGATTACATAAAAGACGTGCTTCATGGGCGCGAGACGGAGGAGACTCTCGCTCGGCATCATGACGGACTTGAAACTTTCGGAATCTGCGAGGACGAAGACGACAGGACGCTCAACGCCGTGATAAACCAGGCGGAGCTTTCGGGCTATCTCGAAAAGAACGTGGAGGACTACGGTGTTCTGAAACTTACGGAGAAAGGACGCAGGTTCATTAAAAAACCAACTGAGTTTATGGTTACAAAAGACAACGAATTTAACGAAGAAGAAACAGACGCTGCTGTGCACGACGGCGGGGCGAATGCCGTTGACCCGGCACTCTACCAGATGCTGTGTGATTTAAGGAAGGAACTTTCGGCAAAGCTTGACATCCCGCCATACGTAATATTCCAAGACCAGTCGCTCGAGGCTATGGCGACAATTTACCCGGTAACTACAGAGGAATTGCAGAACATACCCGGAGTGGGGGCGGGCAAGGCACGCCGCTACGGCAAGGAGTTTTGCGAGCTCATCAAACGGTGGTGCGAGGACAACGAGATAGAAAGGCCAGAGGACATGAGGGTTCGTATGGTGGCCAAGAAGTCGAAAGTGAAGGTGAACATCATTCAGGCCATAGACAGGCAGGTTGATCTTAACGACATTGCCATGGCAAACGGGCTTGAGTTCACGGAACTTCTTGACGAAATGGAGTCTATTGTGTATTCCGGCACACGCATTAACATCGACTACTTCCTTGTGGAGAACATGGACGATGACCGCATAGACGACATTTACTCCTATTTCAAGAGTTCCGAAACCGATTCGATTGACGAGGCTATGGACTGCCTTGACGAGGATTACAGCGAGGAGGAGATTAGGCTTGTGAGAATCAAGTTCATCTCCGAAATGGCAAACTGACAGACATAAAGCGGAAAGCCCTGCATCCCGCCCGGTGCGGATGCGGGGCTTTTTGTGTCCTTTCGTGCATGTTTTTGTCCGGCACGGCGCAAAAATGATGCAAGTGTTGCCTTGTTTGGCGCAAAAACGCTATCTTTGCCGTTGCTTGCCGAAAGTGCAGAGCCTTTGGCGTTTATGGCTTTGCCGGCAAACGGCATGAAAACAGGAATGGACGGCAACAAGAACAGCATATCGTTTTTTGACGGACTAAGGCGCGTTGACATGGCATCGGCGTGCATGGCCTTGGATTTCGCCATAGTCGTGTGGTTTCTGCTCACGCGCTCAAAGGCGGTGATAGCGAACCTGCATTTCTTCGATATGCTGTCAATGGTTACGATCAACGTTTACGGCTCGCGCTATACCGATTACCTGTTCTACAACCTTTCAAGCAAACTCATCTGGCTGCCGCTGATATTGTCGATAGTCTGCGTGGTGATGTCGGGCTGCAAGAGCAAAGTCCGCGCACTGGTGCTGATAGTCGCCAGCGTGGCGGTGGTTGCGCTCTGCGATCAGGTTTCCGGCATCATAAAGCGCATTGTCGAACGTCCAAGACCGTCCCACAATGACAACATAAGCTATTTGCTCCATTATGTGAACGAATACCGAGGCGGGCGTTTCGGCTTTGTGTCAAGCCATGCGGCAAACTGTTTCGGCGAAAGCGTGTGGCTGATGCTACTTCTGCGCAACCGTCTGGTGTGCGCCTCCTTTTTCTGTTTTTCAATAATAGTTTGTTATTCGCGCATATATCTCGGAGTGCACTATCCTTTTGACGTTCTTGCCGGCGCGTGCCTCGGAAACGCCATAGGTGTGGCTGTGTATGTGGTGTGCGTAAAGGCAATGGGAAAGGATCATTGCATTTTGCGCGACAGGCACAATCTTGTGCCGGCAGCCGCAGCATTCACGTTTGTTGCGATAGCCGTAATCAGTCTTTTCGAGACATTCCTCCCGAGGTGAGTGCAAACGACAGTGCCGTTCAATCAACCAAATAATTGCACCACCGTAGGGGCGTATTGCATACGCCTGGATTGCGCCACATTTGCAATATTGCAGTGGTGGTTCTCGGTGCGGTTTGTGCGGTGGCATACAGGGCGCAAGCAATACGTATAATAAATGTATAAACGGTAGCCAATCAGAAAATTGCACCGCTTGTAGGGTATTGCATACGCCTAGATTGCGCCACATTTGCAATATTGCGGCAGTGGTTTGCGATGCGGTTCGGGCGGTGGCATACAGGGCGTATGCAATACGCCCCTACAAATGGCGCAAAACAAAAAATAATAGTCCTCTTTCAAACTCCCCGAAAATTATATTTGATGTAGGAAAAACTATGTCCTATGTAGAAAAAATTATGTCTG
>CAVCON010000144.1:0-6167 GCA_963603805.1 Oscillospiraceae bacterium | reverse complement strand
GTATTGGTTTTGCGCCATTTGTAGGGGCGTATTGCATACGCCCTGTACGCCATCGCTCAAACCACGCTGCAAACACCACCCACAACATTACAAATCGGCGCAATTCGGGCGTATGCAATACGCCCCTACGGCGGTGGAATTTGCTGACTGTTTGGATGTTGGGACTTTGTGCGGTATATTGCATACGCCCTGTATGCCACCGCATGAACCGCATTGGCAAACCGTCGCCATAGCATTGCAAATCGGCGCAATCCGGGCGTATGCAATACGCCCCTACAAACGGTGGAATTTGCTGACTGTTTGGATGTTGGGACTTTGTGCGGTATATTGCATACGCCCTGTATACCACCGCATGAACCGCATCGCAAACCGTCGCCATAGCATTGCAAATCGGCGCACTTCAGGGCGTATGCAATACGCCCTACAGAGATGCAAAATGCGGCGGATTATTGTGGTTTTGCTTGATATGCTTTGCAAAATAATGTTGTTTGGACGAAATGCGAACGAATTTCGTTTTTTTTTTTGTCGCGTTTGCGAATTTTTACAATTAGGACGTGTTTGTGTGAATGCAATTTCAGAAATTTGCTTGTGGGCTTTGCCAAAAGCTGGTCTGAAAATAATGTTTGTTAATAAATACTGAATTAAGGCATGAAAAAGTTGAGATTGGGAGTGCTGCTGTGTTTTGCAGTTTGTTTGTTAAGCGGTTGCCAGATATACAGTGTGGTGAAAGACGCCACCGACCGCGAGGAAGGGCGCGTGGTGATGAAAGACGGTACGGAGTATGTGGGGCGCGTGAAGATGCCTAAGTGCAACACGCAGAACATTCGCATAAAGACTACTGACGGGCAAAAGCTGAAGCTGAAGAACACGGACATCGAGGTGCTCGGCGTGTGGAAGAAGACGCACACCGACAAGTGCCACTTCCTTGTATGCCACCCATACAAGACCAACAAGATGTTTTCTACCAAAAAGGAGAAGACTATCAAGCCGCAGTGGATGGCCTTGGAGGCGCAGGGCGATTATGTGGAGTTTTACAGTTGCAGCTACAAGTACAGCATTCCACGCGACGGCTCGCTTGTGATTACCAGTGTGGCGGGCGGAGACATCTGCTTTGTGGCACGCAAGGTGGGGGAGGAATACGGACGCATTATAGGCTACAAAGGCAGCGGTGCAAAATATTGGCGCAGCCAGCTCGTGAAGTTCCTCGATGACGACCCGGATTTGTGCGCAAAGCTCGAAAACAAGGAGATTGAGTCGGATGATCTGCAAAAGATAGCTGACCTTTATAATCCCGGCAAGAAGTGAGACTGAAACGGCTTCTGCTTTTTTCCCTGCTTCTTTGCGCATGGGCTGACGGCTTCGCTCAGGCGGACTATACCCATGTGGAGTTGCAGGGCGGCTATGAACTGTTTCCCGGCATGAGCAACAAGTCGGGCTTGTGCCTTAACTTGGGCGGGCGTTACGCTTTCAATGAAAGGTTTTTTGTGGCAGCCATGATTCATAGCGGAGTCAACAACGGCAGCTACAAGGGGATGTATGCCGGGGAGCGGACCAAACTCAAACACAATATGCGCGAATACATGGTGGGCGCAGGTCCGGGCGTGTACGTCTATAACGGCGGCGACAAGTGGATATATGCCGAAGTGCTGTTGGGCTACGGCTTCGGCGAGGAGCGGAAGGCTTCGGAAAACAGCAGCACGAAATCGCTGAACGGCTTTGCGGCGGCAGTGCAGGTAGGGGCGGAACGCCAGACCGAAAGCGACTGGGTGTTCGGCGCGAATTTGGGCGGATATTTTGTCGGCGGGGAAGTGAGACCCGTGCTATGTCTGAAGTGCGGCTTGCTGCTTAATCTTTTTTGATAGGCAATAAAGACTCTAAACAAATCCCCACCGCCGTTAATGTTTTGGCGGTGGGGATTTGGCTTTATGGCGTGATTTTGCCGTGCGTCGTATTGCGGGCGCGTTATTTTATTTTGTATATGGCGTAGTTGCCCGGCGTGAGCGTAACAGTCTGTCTGCCTACGTTGAGTTTCTCCTCGCCATCGGGGGTTATGCGCTTCACGCTTTCGCCAAGATAGAACGTTATGTTCTGCGTGTTGTCGATGCTGCGGTTCAAAAGCATAACGTACCTGCTCTTGCCGTTTGCGAGCTGCGACACAAGGATACCTTCGCCGTCGCTTTGCAGGCTCTGGAATTTGTCGGGCATTTGCGTGAGGGCTTTTGTGCCAGGAGGTATGCTGTCGCCTGTGTGGCAAACGTCAGTGGCTTCCGCCCCGAGAAATACTTTGGTGAGCGCGTGTATCTCCTTGTTTAGTTCCTTCACCCTGTAATATACGTCGGTGCGCTTGCCGTTTTCGTCTATCGGCGCGTTGTGGAAGTTCCACGTCGTGGTGTCGGGCGTCCAGTAGGTGAAGTATTGTATGCACTGTGCGCCGTATGCCAGCGCGCTGAAGGCTTCGATGCGCAGGTGTGCGTCAGAGGGGATGGGGTAGGGGGTGTGTGCGGTTGACAGGCAGAACGCCCAGAACGGGTAGCCGCACTTGAGGCTCACCTTTCTCGCAACCTCGAAGTTTTCGAAGAACGCCTGGCGCAGCACCGGCTTTCCGTTTTCCATTACAACTGGATACATGTCGTATGAAATAGGCGTGATGTTTACCTCGTCAACGAACCTTTGCACGTAGTCCTCATAGGATTCCGCCAGAAGGTCCTTTGGCGCGACCATTATGGGCAGCAGGTTGAGGTACATCAGGTGGCTTTTGTCGGCGGCGTATATCCTGTCGCGGAATTTGCGCAGCTCGGCAAAGCCGGAGGTAACAGGTTCGTCGCGCAGAAACCATCCGGCAATCGACGGGTCGTCTTTGAAGCGTTTTACGGTGGCTTCGGTGTTGCTCACAAGCTCGCCGCAGGTCGCCATAATCTTCACCCCCGTGCCTTTGCAGGCTGCCAGCCCTTTTTCAAGTTCGGCGGCAGTGCCGAAGTGGTTGAACGAAATGTTGAACCCCGCTTCGCGCAATTCCTGATAGCGTTCCTTTGTCTGGTTCTTGTCGCCCAGAATGGAGTACCACGCAAGAATGGGGAATTCTTTCCCGGTCGGGTTCTTGTATTTCATTTTCTCGTTTGCCGACGACGGCGCGGCAAGCAGCAGTGCCATTAGTGGGATTAAAATCTTTTTTGCATTCATGATATTTTGTCTGTTGGAATTTATGCTGCTGCAAAGGTAGCAAAAGTTGCAATAACACACGGACTGGGCGAAAAACTATTCTTTTGGAAGTAAAACCAAGAAAAATCAAAACAAACGATATGTGCAAGAGTGTAAAACGAGAAATAAGAAAACGGATTGCAATATATGCTTGCAAAAAGACAATATAATTGCAAAAGAAATGGATTTTTGAAATTTTTATTTTGGTAAAACGAGCAAAATAACAGGAGAAATGCTTTTAGAAAAGAAAATTGTTGTAATTTTGCCTTGAAAACAAAACATAATAACGGCGCTGTAAAAATAAACAAGACAAATGAAAAAAATTGAAGCAATTATCCGCAAGACAAAGTTCGAGGATGTAAAGGACGCTCTGCTTGACGCCGACATCGAATGGTTTTCCTATTACGATGTTCGCGGGGAGGGTAAGATGCGTCAGGCGCGAATATATCGCGGCGTGATGTACGACACGAGTTGCATTGAAAGGGTGCTGCTTAATATCGTTGTGCGCGACATTAATGTTGAGCGCACGGTTAAGGCGGTGCAGGACGCAGCGCGGACAGGCGAGATAGGCGACGGCAGGATATTCGTAATCCCCGTGGAGAACGCCGTGCGCATCCGCACAGGGGAGAGCGGCGACATCGCCCTTTACAATGCAGAGAAAGAGAAGTAATGCGCGTAAGCGAGATGTTTAACAGTAAAAGAAGATTAAAATGACACCGATAGAAGATTTGGGATTGTCCTTAGATACAGTATGGATGCTGCTTGCGGCGATGCTTGTGTTTTTCATGCAGCCGGGCTTCGCGTTGTGCGAGGCGGGTTTCACGCGCAGCAAGAACACCGCCAACATTTTGTTCAAGAACTTCGTTGACTTCATGATGGGTTCGCTGCTGTTCTGGCTTGTGGGGTTCGGCATCATGTTCGGCTGCAACGGCGAGGGGTTCATGGGAATGCCAAACTTTGGCGACCTTTCGTTTTTCAAGCACTCCGCAGGGCTTCCCACCGAGGGCTTCCTGATGTTCCAGACCGTATTCTGCGCCACGTCAGCCACGATAGTGTCGGGCGCGATGGCGGAGCGCACCAAGTTTAATATGTATCTGGTGTATTCCATATTCATAAGCATGATAATCTACCCCATTGAGGGGCACTGGACATGGGGCGGCGGCTGGCTTTGCAACGGCGATGCCGGCAGCTTCATGATGAACACGTTCGGCATAAGCTTCCACGATTTTGCAGGAAGTGCCGTGGTTCATTCCGTTGGCGGTGTGCTTTCGTTCGTGGGGGCTTTGATTCTCGGTCCGCGCCTTGGCAAATACGGCAAGGACGGCAAGAGCCACGCCATTCCCGGCCATAGTCTCAGCCTTGTGGCGATAGGCGTGTTCATACTCTGGTTCGGGTGGTTCGGCTTCAATCCCGGCTCTCAGCTTGCCGCTTCGGGCGAGGCGAACCGCGTTGCCATCAGCCACGTGTTCCTCACCACCAACCTTGCAGCCGCTGCGGGCGGTGTTGCCACAATGGCTGTGAGCTGGTTCAAGTATGGCAAGCCCTCACTTTCGCTTACCCTCAACGGCATCCTTGCCGGGCTTGTGGGCATAACCGCCGGCTGCGATCTCGTGTCCCCGCTCGGGGCTGTGATAATCGGTCTGGTGTGCGGCGCGGTGCTTGTGTTCTCCATTGAGTTCATCGACAAGAAACTTCATGTTGACGACCCTGTGGGCGCAAGTTCCGTTCACGGCGTGTGCGGCATCATCGGCACGCTTATGACGGGCTTGCTCAGCGTTGGCGACGGCTTGTTCTACGGACACGGTTTCGGTTTTCTCGGCGCACAGGCTTTCGGAATAGTCGTGATAGACCTTTGGGCTGCCGCTGCGGGCTTTGCCTTGTTCTTCACAATAAAGAAGACCGTCGGACTGCGCGTAACAAAGCGCATAGAGGAGGAAGGTCTCGACATCTACGAACACGGAGAGGCTGCTTACAACTGATAATTTGCTAAAAGGAAAGATTATGAAAAGGAATTTTGTGAATTTGATGCTTTCTGCCGTCTTGGCAATGGCGGCACTGCCTGTGGTGGCGCAGGACTCCCCCGAACTTTCAATGGGGACGGACATTGTGAACCAGTATATATGGCGTGGGCAGAAGTTGGGCGAGGTTAGTCTGCAACCAACCCTCGGCGTTTCTTACAAGGGCTTGAGCCTTACCGCCTGGGGCAGCGTGGGGCTTAGCCGCCCAAAGGACACGAAGGAATTCGACCTGACACTCGCCTATACGGTTGGCGGCTTCAACATAGGCGTAACCGATTACTGGTTCGACACCGCCGGCGACAAGTATTTTGTTTACGGCGCACATTCCACGGCGCACACCTTTGAGGCGAACGTGGGCTATGATTTCGGCGTGGTGAACTTCCAATGGTACACCAACTTTGCCGGAAGCGACGGTCTGACCCGCCACGGTCATCGCGCCTATTCAAGCTACGCCGAGTTGTCCGCGCCCTTCAAGGCTCTTGGCTGCGATTGGAACGCTGCGGTTGGCTGTGTGCCATATGGCACCGACTTTTACAGCGAGGCCCCGAACTGCTTTGCCATAACCAACCTCTCGCTCAAAGCCACGAAGGAGCTGGCAATCAGTTCAAAGTTCAGCCCTTCGGTTTTTGCGGGCGTTGCGGCAAATCCCAGCAGTCAGGCGGCATATCTGCTGTGCGGCATCACGGTAACTCCATAAGTTACACATATTAAGTTTCAATTGTTTTTTCAGGCGGCGGTCTTTGGCGAAAGGCTGCCGCCTGTTTTGTGTGTCAGCGGCTTAGTGCGCAGGGAAATCGGTATATGGCGTGTGTTGGGGTAATGAATTGATAGCCAACAAATTGTCTCTTAAAAGACTTTTCTTTGTAAGCGCATGGCTTTCAGGGAGTTGCAAGTAGGCGAAAAAAGGTCTGATGTAGTTTGAATTATGTCTGATATAATTTTTTCTACATA
>CAVCON010000143.1:0-6179 GCA_963603805.1 Oscillospiraceae bacterium | reverse complement strand
CGCCCCTACAAATGGCGCAATTTATTGATTGTTTATTGTTTGTACGTTTATGACGTGTATTGCATACGCCCTGTACACCACCGCACGAACCACATCGGGAAGCACCTCACCTTATTCGCTTTTTGCCGATGCCGTCAACAATGCCACAAGTTTGCGGGCCTCTTCGCGCATATCTGTTTCGCCGTTGTTATTCACAACAAAGTCGGCGCGGCGCATTTTCTCGGTCTCCGAAAGCTGCATTGCCATCCATTTCCTCACCGTTTGCGCAGGAATGCCGTCGCGGTTCATTACGCGGCTCACACGCACCGCTTCGGGGGCGGACACAAGCACGGAAAAATCCACCTCATTGTCAAACTCCGCCTCATAAAGCAGGGCGCACTCCATGAACACAAGCCGCGTCTCACGGCTTGCAGCCCATTTGCGCCAGGCTTCCCTCACGCAGGGGTGAACCTCCGCGTCAAAACGTGCGGCGTTCTGTGGGGAACTGTGAAGGTACTTACGTATGACAGGCTTGTTGAGCGAGCCGTCTGCATTAAAGACATCGGGGGAAACAAGTTTGCGCAAACGCTGGCGCAAACCCTCGTTTTCGAGCATTTCACGGCGTGCCGCCGTGTCGGTGTCGAACACAGGGAAGCCCATATCCTCCAAGATGCGGCAAAAATACGACTTGCCGCTGCCTATACCGCCCGTAATGCCGACAAGAAGCCTTTCGTCACTGCACATCCGACGAAGGTATATCCTCTATTACGAACTCCACCTCGCCCGGCGATATTCTTGCGTGCGACACACCGGCAGGGAGAGTTTTGAGGCGCGGGGAGAACTTGCCGCTGACGTTGTTGAGAAGTTCGTCATAGCTCACCACTATGACAAAGTTGCCGGCGTTGATGCTGTTGTACTTTGACGCCCCTATCTGGAACGTTACGTTGACTTTTGGCGGGAATGTGCGCAGAACCTTTGTCGCGGGGAAATTGACCATCTCGACCGGCACCTGCACGGTTTTCTCCGTAATCATGTCAACATACACCTTTGTCTTTACCTGCGAGGGCACAAATTTTGCGCCACGCACTCCGTGTATGGGAACCATCAGGTCGGTGTCGCGCCGCAACGCGGCGATTTCAAACGCGGTGGTGTATGCCGCCGTCATGGTGTCGAGCACGCTTTCGAGCGCGTAAACATTTACCGAATCCGGGATGACCGACACGCCCGACACCCTCATCTGACCGTCCGTGGCGACACGTCCGCGAAACCTTACGGGAAGCCGCTTGTGCGCACCGTAATTAAAATAATACTCTATGGTGTCGGGGCGGTATGAAGCCAAGTGGGTTGACGACGAAAGCTGGCGCGTGAGCTGTTTCATCAGCTCGCGTGTGAGTATGGTAACGTGACCGCCGCGCCCTTCGTATTGCGAAAAGTCTATGGTTACAGGTGAAAAGTCCGTGAAATAGCGGTATTGCAAAAGTGTTGAGCCGTGATCTTTCAACACCACACGCAATGAAGACTGGGGCGGAGTGGTTATCACCGCCTTCTCGGGCACGTTCACGAGCTTCACCGGCACTTCAAACTCCATTTCGTAGGAGGAGCTGAGGTTTTGGAAAAGCCAAAAACACGTGGACAATGCCACAAAAAACAGGAACTTCAGAAACTGCCTGTTCAGTATTTTTGAAAACACGCTCCTGAAATTGCCTTTCGTAATCCCGCCTTTCATCGACAGTTCATGAAGCGCCTGCGCGGAACAACGTCCGCGCAGGGCATAAGTTGCATTTTATTTGAAAAGTCCGCCACAAGGCGCGGACTGCGAATGTCAGCGCACCTGCTGGGTTGCCGCAGCGTTTGCGAAGATGTGGGTCTTTTCAACCTTAACCTTCACGTCGCGGGAAATTTCAAGGACTACAAGGTTCTTGGCATCGTCAATCTCCTTGATTGTGCCGTGCAAGCCTCCGTAGGTTACCACTTCCATTCCCGGTTCAAGCGAGTTGCGGAATTTTTGTATTTCCTTCTGCTTTTTCTGTTGCGGACGGATCATGAAGAAATACATGATTGCGAAAATGGCAACAATCATGATCAAAAATGTCATGTCAAAGCCTCCCGCCTGGGGAGCCGCTGCAAGGATTGAAACAAAGGGATTCATTGTCTTTTCTAATTATATTTGTTGTTAATACTATGCTTTGAAATTTTCACGGCATCCAAGTCGCCGCTTGCGTCATTTCATTATCACGCCCTCGGCACGCAGCTTTTTCACCACAAAGTCAAGAAGTCCGTTAATGTATATATGGCTCTTTGGAGTGCTGTAAACCTTGGCGAGGTCAAGATATTCGTTGATTGAAACCGCCGGCGGAATGGTGGGGAACGACATTATCTCGGCAATGGCTATCTGCATTATCACGATGTCCATCAACGCCATGCGCGAGAACTTCCAATTCTTTGCGTTGTTGCGTATGAGCGAGCGGTATTCGCCCTCACGCGTAAGAGTGTTGTGCATGAGCGTAACCGCAAACTCGCGGTCTTCCTCGCTGTCGTATTCGGGCAAAAGTTGCTGCTCTTCGCCGCTCTCCTCCTTGAAACGCTTTATCGTCTTTATCACAAACGTGTCAACTATTTCGCGGTCGTCGTTCCAGTAAAGGCTTTTCTCCTCAAACAGCGAGTCGATGTCCTCACACGGGATGAAGCAAGCCTTGTACACCTTGCGCCAAAAAGTGCGGTCGTCCGCATATTCGGGACTTTTCAGGCTCATGTATTCGCGGTACGCGTTGCTTTCCTTAACCGCCTTGTAGAGTTTCCTCACGAGGGTCTCATCCATTATGTCCGCCCCCGCGTTGTTTGCAAACGAGCACAGGCTCTTGTTGCTCACCAATTGCTTTGCGAACCTGTTGTCGGCATAGCGGGTGTCTATCTCCACATCCAGATGAAGCCGGTTGGCACGTGCGCGCTGCATCTCGATGTCCCTTACGCCGTACTCGTAAACCTTTCCCACAAGCATCAGCAGGTAGCGGTACATATCGTATGACTTTGAGAGGCTGAACAGGAGTTCCTTCTCCACCGACGCCATAGACTTGTCGGGATTTTGGTAAAAAGAATATACTAATTGAACGACTTTTATTCGTATTAAATCACGATTTATCATAATCAAATATAGAGCTTTTGCGTGCAATACAGATTCCGCAGGTGCAAATATAAGAAGAATCTGTGATATTCAGAAAGATTTTCCCGGAATAACACCTGTGGAAACGGCATGGGGAAACGTCCGGCACAAAAAGCACATCCGCCGTCGCACACCGCCCGCGCCACTGTTTCCGCCCGGCTTTCGCGCTACCGCACCTTGTATCTGAGCCACACAGTGCCTTCGCCGACTTTTTCCACGCTTTCGAGCCGCAGCAGGAACGGCGACTTTTCGCACGAGGCATCCACTCCGTCGAACACGGCAGCCATTCCCCCGCGTCCGTCTATGCCCGGACCAATCATCACGCTTACCTCGTCAACCAGCCCTGCCTCAAGAAACGCCCCGTTTATGTGTCCGCCGCCTGTGATTGCGAGACGCTCTACCCCGAACTCCTTGCAAAGCGTCCGCATTGCCTCCTGGAGGTCTATGCCTTGCTTCCCGGCGGCTATCCACGAGATGCCGCGCCCTTCAAGATAGTCAAGATATTCCTTGGGACAGCTCTTGCAAGTAATCACAATCAATGGCGCACCGTCGCATTCTGCCTGCGGCCAGCGCAGTCTGCCTTTCGTGTCAACGGCAATCGTATAGCCGTCCGCCGCAACCGCTTTGTGAAAACCCTTTCTGCCCAACGGCGCAGTGTCTGCCGCAACAAAAGACCCCGCTTCTGCATAATGCATCTGCATCGTTACCCTGCCCATAAGCTGCGAGGGGCATTCCAACTTTTCGAGCGCGTCATAATAAATGTGGCTTGGGGAAATCTTTTCCGTCATGGCGCAGTCAATGCGTCCGTCAACGGATTCCATCATGTGGACTATTATATATGGTCTGTTCATAAAAGAATATTTTGGTTTCATTCTGAATACGCCTCTATCATGGCGTTTGCGGCATCAATGATTTCGCGGCGCAAATGCGCAGGACTTACAACCCTTATGCCTGCGCCGTGATAGAGCAGCTCGTGAACGAAGTCGGCAGACACGCAAACGTCCAGTTCGAAGCGGCTCACGTATTTCCCGCCGCCCTCCAAAGGCTTTTCCGTCTGCGAAACGTGCAGCGACAATGTTCTCATAAACGCCGCGTTTAGCGCATCGGCATCAATAATTATATGCTCGGGACTTTGCCCTGTGCCGCCGTAAACGCCGAAACTGTTCGCAAAATATCTTTTCGCGTCAAACTTTGGCGCGTGGGGGAAAGGCTTCGGCGTGGGCGCGACAGACGATATGCGGTCGAGGGCAAACGTGCGCACCTCGCGGTGTACGGACGAAAGCCCCACCACATAGCAGCGTCCGCGAAATATGCGAAGGCAGTAAGGGGCGAGAAGCGTTGTGTATTGCGGCTTGTCGAACGGCGAATAAACGGTCTCAACGCAGGTGCGGATCTCCATTGCCCTCGAAATGGCGGCTATGTGAACATATCCGGCAGGGCGCGGCTCGCGTATTATCGACGTGTCCTCTCCGCCGCCGTCCTCACCGCTGAAAAGCTGGCGCAAGAATTCCTGCTCCCTACCCTCGCGCAAGTCGAGACTGTACAACCCACGGTCCACACGTATGCTTATGCCGTAACGTTCCCACAGCAGGTGGCGGTTGTCGTAGAACGTTGACAAAGCCATAGGCTGCGCCTTCTCGTCATACGCCGCCCAAGCCGCAAGTATCTCCTCGCGGGACAGCCGCCCGCGTCTGAACAAAAGTTTTGCAAGCCATATAGCCTTGTTCCTGCCCATAACCGTATTGTTTTCTCCTTAGTGCTTCCGCCCCGGAAAATATTTTCAGACTTTCTCCGCCATTCCGACATTTTCGGGTTTCGGCGGGATAACTTTGCACCGTCGTTCGACAAAGATACGCATATCCTAAAACAAAGCCTTGGACAAAGCAACAAAAAAAACAACCAATTCAAAAAACTAATCTACCATGAAACTAAGTTCAATCTTCAAACTCTACAAAAGCTACTATCCGTCAGCTTCGGCCTACCGTGTAACGATTTCCGCCACAGGCGGGCTTATAAGGGTGAGCGACTTCCGCCACTCGTTCAGACTCAACCTGTTTTCCCTGCAAACGCTTGGCGATGTTCCCATGCGCGACAATGCGGAATACAACGCCGCCGTCAGCGAATTTGCCGCAGACAACCGCCGCGAGCTTTTCATGCTGCGGGAGGCGCGATGCCTGTACGGCATTGTATATGCAGAAAACCTTGGATGCGACCTCAGACTCATGTCGCTGACATCGCAAAACGCCACATTGCCGCAATGCGGATGCGAACGCCTTAAACTGACGTACCTCTTTGCGCTGGCAGACGCGCTGACGCACACACGCTACTCGCAAGACTCGATAACCCTTGAACGCGGCGGCAACGCCATAATCACAGCCGGGACTTTTGAAAACAGATGCGCCATAAAAGTGGAGGCTGGCGGAAAAGTCAGCATGGCACGCAAGGGGGAAAAACAGGCAAGACCCACCGACAACGGCACAGCTTCGCGATACGCACGGCTGTTCTGGAGGGACAACGCGGAATGGTTTGCAAACTTCGCCGCAGGAAGGGAGGATTTGCTTTGAGGGCGGTGAAAGTGTGCGAGCTTGCTGCGAAGCTGTTCCCCGAAACCCCGCCGCGAAGTGCCACGCAACGCTTGCGGAGGTGGATTAACGGGGACGTGGAACTGAGAAAACGGCTGGCAAGAAAGGGCTACACGAAAGGACAGCGCATACTGACGCGAAACCAAGCCATGACGATAATGAGGTGGATAGGATAAAACAGTCCGCAAGCTGCAATCATTGCATTAAAACCAAGAATTTGCCCGCGTAACACCGGCATCAAGCAAGCAGGAAACCGCAACTTTGGCATTTTTGCCAAGGCTGCGGTTTTCCGTTTTTGACACCACACGGCACAAAAAGCAAATTCATACATAACAGCCTTATTTACAACGGTTTGCCTCTTTTGTCGAAATATTTCATAAGCATTTGTTTTACAACACGTTGTAAGTGGCGAAAAAAAGGTCTGATGTAGTTTGAATTATATCAGACATAATTTTTTC
>CAVCON010000142.1:0-6197 GCA_963603805.1 Oscillospiraceae bacterium | reverse complement strand
GTGAGACTCGCTCAGATAAGGAATATAGCCTCTCCCCAATCCTATATTTTCGGGTGTAAAAAAAGGTGTAAACCACGTAACCCGTTGATTTACACCCTTACTTGCGGAGAGAGAGGGATTCGAACCCCCGATACGTCGCCGTATGCCGGTTTTCAAGACCGGTGTAATCGACCACTCTACCATCTCTCCTTGTCGCAAAATGCGGCAATGCCACAAATTTGACGGTGCAAAATTAGCGAAACCCCAGCAAACAGGCAAATTATGACTGAGGTTTTTTGAGGGCTTTTGCATTTTTAGTAATTTTGCAATTGGTTAAGGTGCTAATATTTAGATAATAAGTTAGAACATAATGATATATCCCGATAATTTCGAAGAAAAGATTGGTTTCAACGAAATTCGCACCATGCTCAAGGGGCGGTGCCTTTCGGAACTCGGCGTGGAGTGCATCAACAAAATGGAGGTGCTTCACGAGGGCGATGAAATACGCGAGCGCCTGAAGCAGGTGAAGGAAATGCGCCAAATTCTCAGCGAGGATGATGACTTTCCCGTGGAAAACTTCATAGACATACGCCAGGCCCTGATGCGCATACGCCTTGAGGGCACGCATCTTGAGGAGCTTGAACTTTTCGACCTAAAGCGTTCGCTCTCCACGATTTCAGACATAGTCAGTTTTCTGAAGCGCGGGGCGGACGAGGACGGCGAGGAGGCTTCGCCCTATCCCGCACTCCTGCGTCTGGTTGACGGGGTGGTGGTTTTCCCCGAAATAGTGGAACGCGCCGATGCAATTCTCAACAAATACGGCAGGATAAAGGACAATGCCTCGCCGGAACTCGCCCGCATACGATCGGAGATTGAAAGCGCGAAGAGGGGCATCTCGCACTCGCTGCGCACCATCATCTCCTCGGCACAACGCGAAGGGCTTATCGACAAGGACGTTGCCCCCACCATACGCGACGGCAGACTTGTTATACCCGTAGCCCCGGCGTTGAAGCGCAAATTCCGTGGCATTATACACGACGAGTCGGCAACTGGAAAGACCGTGTTCATAGAGCCGACCGAAGTGGTGGAATCGAACAACCGCATACGCGAGCTGCAAGGCGCGGAGCAACGCGAGATAATAAGGATTCTCAAAGAAATAACCGACTGGATTCGCCCGCAGATAGGCAACATCATTCCGAGCTACCACTTCATGGGCGAGATTGACTTTGTGCGCGCCAAGGCACTTGTGGGCGAAAGCATGCAAGCCGTGGAGCCGCAGGTGAGCGACAACCCCGTGATAGACTGGGTGCAAGCGGTGCATCCAATACTCTCCGCCTCGCTCAAAAGGCGCGGGGGGAAAGTTGTGCCGCTTGACATCGAAATTTCCTCAAGCCGCAGGATTCTCATAATATCCGGCCCTAACGCCGGCGGCAAGTCGGTATGCCTCAAAACGGTGGGGCTTCTGCAATATATGCTTCAGTGCGGGCTTCCTATACCTGTGCGCGAAAATTCCAAGACAGGTGTGTTCGACAGCATATTCATCGACATAGGCGACGAGCAGAGCATAACGAACGAACTCAGCACCTACTCCTCCCACCTGCTGAACATGAAGACGATGATGAAGCACGCCTCGCCGCGCAGTCTGTTGCTGATAGACGAGTTCGGGGGCGGCACAGAGCCGCAGATAGGCGGTGCGCTTGCCGAGGCGATACTGAAGCGTTTCATCGCAAGCGGCACATACGGCATAATAACCACCCACTACCAGAACCTGAAGCGTTACGCTGATGGGCATTCCGGCGTGGTGAACGGCGCGATGCTCTACGACCGCGAAAAGATGCAGGCTTTATTCCAATTGCAGATTGGTCAGCCGGGAAGTTCGTTTGCCGTGGAGATTGCCAAGAAGATAGGCATTCCGCAAGACGTTATAGAAGACGCATCGCAGATTGTGGGCAAGGAATACATTGACAGCGACAAATACCTGCTCGACATTGTGCGCGACAAACGCTACTGGGAGACGAAACGCCAAAAGGTGCACCAGCAGGAGAAGCGTCTTGAGGAAATCATAAGCCGCTACGAGCGCGAAATGCAGGAGCTGCAAACCAGCCGCAAGGAAGTTATAGCCAAAGCCAAGGAGGATGCAAAACAGCTGCTTGACGCTTCGAACGCAAAAATAGAGAATACCATACGCTCCATACGCGAAATGCAGGCCGAGCGCGAAAAGACGCGCGAAGCGCGCCGCGAGCTCGAAGATTTCAAGAAAGAAGTTGCCGAAGTGGACGCTAACGCACAGGAAGATGCCATACAGCGCAAAATGGAGCAGATACAACGCCGCAAGCAACGCCGCGAAGAGCGCCGCCGCCGAGTTGACGACAAAAAGGGCGAAGCCCTGCCGCAAAATTCCGTACAGGAAAAAACTCCCGCCATGCCCAAGCCCGGAGACTACGTAAGGATAAAGGGGCAAAGTTCCGTGGGACTGCTGAAAGAGATGTCGGGCAAAAAGGCCATCGTGGTGTTCGGCACAATGCAGGTGGTGGTTGACGCAAAACGCCTCGTTGCCGATTCCGCGCCCGAAAAGAAAGTGTTGCAGGATGCCGCCTACCTCAGCCGCTCCACCCGCATGGCTGTTGACGAGCGCAAGAACAATTTCAAGCCCGACATAGACGTGCGCGGAATGCGCGGCGAAGAGGCACTGCGCACAGTGATGTCGTTTGTTGACGATGCCCAGTTGCTCGGAGTGGCGCGGATAAGAATACTCCACGGCACAGGCACGGGGGCTTTGCGCGAGGTTATACGCCAATACCTGCGCACCGTGCCGGGAAACGTTTCGTTCCACGACGAGCATGTGCAGTTCGGCGGAAGCGGGATAACGGTTGTTGACTTCCAATAAACGCGCATAGACAACATGAACGAGAATAACGTAAGGAGAAATTCGCCGAAAGCGTGGCTGCTCGCCACGCGCCCCAAAACATTGAGCGCGGCGGTGATACCGGTGATAGTTGCGTGTGCCATGGCATACGCCGACGGGAGCTTCAAATGGTTTCCCGCCACTGTATGCGTTGCGTTTGCGGCACTAATGCAGATTGCCTCAAACCTGATAAACGACATCTACGACTTCATGCACGGCTCTGACAAGGAGGACCGCCTCGGCCCCAAGCGCGCAACGGCGCAGGGTTGGATTTCACCAACGGCAATGCGCGTGGGCATAGTCTTCACCGTGTCGCTGGCGTGCATCTTCGGTTGCCTGCTGGTCAGGGAAGCCGGGCTGTGGCTCGTGTTTCTCGGCGGGGCGTGCGTGGTGTTCGCCTTTCTCTACACCACCCTTTTCTCCTACATAGGTCTCGGCGACATACTTGTTCTGGCGTTCTTCGGCCTCGTGCCTGTTACTGCCACATACTATCTGCAAACCGCCGCAATCAACGCGCCGATAATAATATGCGCCACAGCCTGCGGGGTGGTAATCGACACGCTTCTTGTGCTCAACAACTACCGCGACCGCACCACAGACAAGCAAAGCGGCAAGCGCACCATAATAGTGATGCTTGGCGAGAAATTCGGGCAAAGGCTCTACCTGTCCTTGGGCGTTGCCGCCTGTGCGCTAACGCTCTTGCTCGCCTTCTACGGCAAATATGCCGCCGCAATCCTGCCCTTGCTTTACCTTTTCCCCCACGTTGCCACATGGAAAACAATGGTGAGGATAAACCAAGGACGCGAGCTGAACCGCGTGCTCGGTCTCACATCGCGCAATATGCTTATCTTCGGACTGCTCCTCGCTATTGGATTGTGCGCAAAATGCTGACAAAACAATGTGAGTTCTGAACCGAATTACGTTACCGAATTGCAAAACCCGCGCAATTCGGGCGTATGCAATACGCCCTTACAATCATTCAAAATCATACCATTCAACAAATTGCGCCGCTGTAGGGGCGTATTGCATACGCCCTTTACCCCACCGCCAAAAACTTACCGCAAATCCGAAAACTCTTTCGTTACTTATCCCCAACCGGGTTAAAACACATACTGCACAAGCATCATATAGCACAGCGTGCCGCCCATTATCGACACGAGCATCCTTCGCCAGCGCAAATGCAGTCCCACCGTCAGCACAACGCCGGCAAATTCGGGTATGCCATGGCTGCCCGCCGAGAAATCCACATCCTTCATGCAATACACCACAAGCATTCCAAACACCGCCGGAGGCAGCACCTGGCTCAAATAATGTATATAGCGCGGAGTATGGCTGCCCCGGAACAGCACGAACGGCACAAAGCGCGTGAGCGATGTGGCAAGGGCGAGTATCGCCACCGTGGTTATTTGCTGCGCAAGTGTCATGAATCCGCCTCCTCAAGCCTTTTTCTCAGACCCATGAAACACAAAACCATCGCCAGCATTGCCGGCACTACAAAGCTGTCAGCCCCGAAAACCAGAAGCGACACCGCCGAAAGTCCGATGCCCAACAGGGAGGCAGCATGGTTTTTCTCCTTCATCCACTGCTCCGTGAAAATGGTAACAAACATGGCAGTCATCACAAAGCCAAGCCCGCGTGTGTCAAACTTCACATACGAGCCGAAAAGCCCGCCAATGGTTGCGCCGCTAACCCAATAAAGAAAATCGAGCACCGTAACCCAAAGCATGAACCACCCTTTGTCGATGTTGTCGGGAATACGGGCGGTGTAGTTCACCGAGAATGTCTCGTCGCACATTCCGTATATCAGCGGGATTTTCTTCCACCCCATGCCCTTGAACCTTTCAAGCATCGAGATGCCGTAGAACAAATGGCGGGCGCATATAAACAAGGCTATCATGAAGAATTGCAGCGGTTGGAAACTCCCCGACAGCATACGCACAGCGACAAACTCCACCGAACCGCTGAAAATTGTCATAGCCATGAGCATGGGCCACTGAAAGCCGAAGCCCTCCCGGCTCATAAGCAGTCCGTATGCCATTCCCATAAACCAAAAGCCGGCAAAGATGGGAATGGTATAAGGAAACGCCGCCTTGAACGCGGCTTTCCAAGGTTTCACGCATTTTGTTTCCACAATGCAAAATTAGAAATTTGCCCCCACACGGTGTTTCCCGCCACCATAAAGGCGTATAGCATATATTCAAGTTTGTACCGTTTTTGCAAGACACAAATGATGATTTACGGATAATGCAATGTTTATGATGCGCTTTCAAATATCGGAATACAGGAAAAAAGCGCAACACACAATCAGCAAACGAATTGCGCCATTTGTTGGGGCATATTGCATACGCCCTGAATTGCGCCGATTTGCACATCGCCGCTGTGGTTTGCAATGCAGTTCATGCGGTAGCATACAGGGCGTATGCAATACGCCCCTACAGCGGTACAATTTGTTAATTGATATTGTTTTGTCATATTCGTGTGTTCAACGTACAACAAACAAAACATCGTCCTCCCATTTTTCGGGGTTTGACGCGATGTAATCGGCGATGCGTCCGTAATCGCGCAGGTCGCGTATGATGTGCTCGTAATAGTTGCGTTGCCATACGGAAAACCCCGCCTTGCCAGACACCGCACTTTTGAACCCACGTACAACTGCCCCCAACGTTTTTGCCGGAGACTGCATGGCGCACGTCGAATTTGCATTGCGGCAGAAAGTTATCTCCACAATGGCGTGAATGTGGTTGGGCATTACAACGTATTCGTGCAGCGCAATGTTGCAGCGAATGCGTGCAGTTTCGAGCCATGCCTCCTCAACGTACTTTCCAAGGCTGTTCAAGTGCATCGTGCAGTTTTGTATGCGTCCGAATATAGGACGCTTATCGCGTGTACACAATGTTACGAAGTAGAACCCAGCCTCGGCGTAGTTGTAAGCGGGAAGCCTTATGCTGTGCCTGTGAAGAGGTTCTGGATTATACGGTTCGTACATATGGCATTTTGTATATGTCGTGGTAAAGGTAATGAAAACATATGGGACAACCTATTTTTGTATGGAAATTTTGCCGCAACATTTGCAATTCGCCTTTACGAAGATGTAATTTTGTGATTGATCGCGTATTGCGCGAACTGTAGGGGCGTATGGCATACGCCCTGAATTGCGCTGATTTGCACATCGCTGCTGTGGTTTGCATTGCGGTTCATGCTGTGGTGTACAGGGCGTATGCCATACGCCCCTACAATTATTGCAAAACCATAATCGCTAAAACTACATTTGATGTAGGAAAAACTATGTCCTATGTAGAAAAAATTATATCAG
>CAVCON010000141.1:639-6287 GCA_963603805.1 Oscillospiraceae bacterium | reverse complement strand
AAAAAGGTCTGATGTAGTTTGAATTATGTCTGATATAATTTTTTCTACATAGGATGTAGTTTTTCCTATGTCCTATGTAGTTTTTGCGGGTTCGATTTGTTTTCCCGCCGTGTTGGGAGTTGTTGGCGTTTTTGTGTTTTGTCGGCAAACTTTTGTTTGGTGTCAATGGAATTTGCGCGTCCAAATATTGCGGACTTGGATAATTTGGTTTAACTTTGCCCAAACGTATTTTATTGACAACAATGAGACGAACGGTTCTTACTATAATAGCATCTGTTTTAATCGTGGTTTGCGCTTGGGCGCAGGTATTGCCGCGCCATTTGAGGGACAAGGAAGTTAAGCCCACGTACAACGAAATGGTGGTCAGCAAATATATTGACACCATAGCGGTTGTGGTGGCGGCCGATTCCGCAGCCAGAGCGTCAAGACAGGAGGAGACAGTGCTCAACAACCCTTATTATTACCCTTTGCTGCTTCATCCCACGCTCTATAACTCCCCGGTGAAGGATGTCATGAAGTGCGACTGGAAACCGGCGCGCCTTGGTGTGGCGGCATCTTTGCTGCCGCCGGCAAACACGCAGTTTGGCGACAGTGTGGAGCAGAGTATGCTCAACACAATGATGTGGGCATACACCAATGTGCCGTGGCTTGTGGGAACAACCCAAAAGGACATTGACAACGCTGCGGGAATAAGAAAGGAAATAATAGAAAGTCCTGTGAAGGAGGTAACGCACATAACTCCGCAAAGGGAGGAGAAAATAGATCTCGGAATAGAGGATGCCTCATATAAGGTTGTTACGCGCCGTCCGAATTTCTGGACGTTCAACGGCAGACTTTATTACAGCATGGGGCAGAACTATTTCTCGACCAAGGGAACGCAGAATAATAACACTTTCAGGCTGGAAACGGAACTTAACGCAAATTACAACAACTCGCGTGGAGTGAGCTTTACCAATAGGGTGCTTGCCCGTCTGGGCTTTACAAGCCAAAGCAAGGATAAGAAGCATAAGTACATAACGAGCGACAACCGTGTGGATATGACCAACCAGCTTGGTCTTAGGGCTATTAAACATTGGGAATATACGTTTACAGTTTCATCGTGGACTCACATTTATCCAAAGTATGCCAGCAACAGCGATTTTGTCAACGAGGACTTTCTTTCTCCTGTGAACGCCAACTTTGCGATTGGTATGAAATACAGCCTTGATGTGAACACAAAGAAGCGCGGCAAGGTGTTTCATGTAGATGCCACGTTGTCCCCTCTTTCATACAATGCCATATATTGCGACCGCAAGGCATTACGCCATGCAAAGGGAATACCGGGAAAGCATCATGCCTACAATTCATTCGGTCCTTCGGTGCTGATAAACTATTCTTGGCAAATAGCAAAGAATATTTCCACAGGTGGAGACATTTACTATTATTCCAATTACCACCGTGTGGAGGCACGCATCAGAAACACGACGAATTTCACCATAAACAAGTATTTGACGAGTAGTCTTTTCTTGTTCCCCTCGTTTCAAGACGACCGTTTCGTGAGCGGCAAACGTGAACTCTACAGAATTCAGGAGACGCTCTCAATGGGCTTGACGGTTAAATTCTGACAACAATGAAAAAGGGTGTAGTCGGTTGCCTTGTCGGTCTCGCGGTTCTTGGTTGCATTAAAGTTTGCGACAATTACGGTGGCGAAGCCGCTGTGTCAAAAACCGTGAGGCGCACAGTGGTGCAAAAAGACGCTTGTAAGGACAATGGCAATACAAAGTCGGCTTCCCGAAAGAACAAGGAAAAGGTAAGCCAAAAGAACGAACGCCTCATTGAAGTCCCCGCAAAATTGCACGGCACGCCGGAGCGTCTGCTCAAACGCGTAGCATATACGCTCTCGTTCAATCGCGAGACAAACCAGCCCAATTGGGTGGCGTGGTGTTTGGAAGACAGCGAAACCGATGGCAATATAAGGCGGCGCGATGAGTTCTTGGCCGATACCGACATACCGTCGCCGCACAGGGTTGAACCGAGTGATTACAGTTACAGCGGATATGACCGAGGGCACATGGCTCCGGCGGCCGACATGAAGTTTGACGCACAGGCAATGAAGGAGTGTTTTTATATGAGCAACATTTGTCCGCAGACGCATGAGCTTAACGCCGGAGCGTGGAGCAAGCTCGAAAAGGCGTGCCGCCGTTGGGCGGACAAATTCGGTGAGGTGTACATCGTTTGCGGTCCGATATTCTATAAGGGCAAACATAAAAGCATTGGCAAGAATATAGTGATACCTGTGCCGGATGCCTTTTTCAAATGCGTGTATGGAGTGAACAATGGCAAACCACAGGCGATAGGTTTTGTGATGAAGAACAATGCATCGAAACAAAACATGAACGCTTCGGCAATGACAGTTGACGAAGTGGAGGAGATTACAGGCATGGATTTCTTCCCAAACCTTCCCGACAAGATAGAGAACAAGGTGGAGAGCGAATGCTCGATAAAAAGCTGGCAATAGCCTATTGGAATAGGAATAACAAAAAAGGCACTTCTTGGTTCGAAAGTGCCTTTTTTGTGCAATGCAAAAGATTATTCCTTGTAGTAAACCCTTTTCACGCGTTCGCTAACGGACGTGAGTATTTCGTAAGGAATAGTCCCCAAAATGTCGCTTAGAACAGTAACAGGCAGGTTGTCGCCGAAAATCTCAACGCTGTCGCCCTCTTTGCACAGTATGTCGGTAACGTCAATCATAGCCACGTCCATGCAAATGTTGCCGACGTAGGGAGCTTTTTCGCCGTTGACGAGGCAATATCCGTTCCCGCATCCAAGGTGTCGGTCAAGTCCGTCGGCATATCCTATGGGAATGGCGGCAATCCTGCTGTCGCGTGTCAGTTGTCCTTTGCGCGAATACCCAACAGTGTCCTCTTTCCTCACATCGTGGATTTGTAGTATCGTTGTGCGCAATGCTGCCACATTGTGTATGGTCTTGTTTGTAAAAGGGTCGATGCCATACAGTCCAAGTCCGAGCCTCACCATATCAAGATGGTATTCGGGGAAACGCTCTATGCCCGCAGTGTTGCATATATGCCGCAGGATTTTGTCAGGAAAGGCTTCCTGCAATTTTTGGCTGGCTTTGTCGTAGGTTTCAAACTGGCGTTTTGTGAAATCGTTGAATTTCTCGCCGTCGCTTCCCACGAAATGCGAGAACACGGAGCGTGGTACAACGGCGTTTTGCGCTTTCAGAAGCGAAATAAGTTCGTCAATTTCCTCTGGCAGAAATCCCAAACGGTGCATTCCTGAGTCTATTTTCACATGAATGGGGTAGTGTGTGATTCCCTCGCGTTTCGTTTCCTTTATCATCGCGTCAAGAATCCTGAAACTGTAGATTTCGGGTTCGAGATTGTATTGCAGCATTGTGCGGAAAGCGGTCATTTCCGGGTTCATCACCATTATGTTTGCCGTGATTCCTGCGTTGCGCAGCGCAACTCCCTCGTCGGCAACTGCCACTGCGAGATAGTCCACGCCGTGTTCCTGAAGCGTTCGCGAAACTTCAAGTGCGCCGCTGCCGTATGCCGAAGCTTTCACCATGCACACAATCTTTGTGCCGTGTTTCATGAATGAGCGGTAATGGTTGAGGTTTTCAACTATTGCGCCAAGGTTCACGTTCAGTGTAGTCTCGTGCACCTTTTTTGTGAGCAGGTCGTAAATTCTTTCAAAGCCGAACTTCCTCGCCCCTTTCAGCAGCACAGTGTCTCCGTTGAGGTCATCCAGTTCCCCACTTTCGGTCAGTTCTTCGGTTGTTTTGAAGAATTTGGAGTTTACCTTGAAGCATTCCGCGTTATCGCCAATCTCTTTTCCTACGCCAATAAACAATTGCGGCTTTCGCGAGTTCACCATTTCTGCCACCTTGGCGTAAAGTTCTCCGCTTTCCATTCCGCTTTGCAGAATGTCGCTTAGTATTACAATTTGGTGGCTGTTGGCTTTTGCGCTGCGCCGGTTGAGGAAGTCGAGAGCAATGTCGAGCGAGTTTACGTCCGAGTTGTACGAGTCGTTTATTATTGTGCAGTGGTTTATTCCCTGCGTAACTTCCATGCGCATTGCCAACGGCTCAAGGCGTTCCATTCCTTTTGCGATTTCATCCGGGGATTTTTTCAGATAAAGGCAGATGGCAAGGCAATGAATACTGTCGTTTACGGATGCATCGTCGATGAAGGGAATTATGTATTTACCGGAGCAGCCGTTATATGTGTATTCTATCTCCGTCTCATTGTCTTTTTTGCTGATGCCGCTTATGAACAACGGAGCTTCGCTGTCTGTTTTCGACCATGCCAGAAGTCGGTGGGATATTTTGCCCAATTTGACGCAGCGGTCAATAATTTCGTCGTCGGAGCAATACACCAGAATTTCGCAGTCCTTGAACAGGCGCAATTTCTCGCGGCATTTTTCCTCAATGTTGCAGAAATTTTCCTGGTGTGCGCTTCCCAAACTCACCATAACGCCTATTGTAGGCTGCACTATGTCGCGCAGAGCCTCTATTTCTCCAGGCTGTGAAATTCCTGCTTCAAATATCCCGAGCTGCGTAGTCTCATCCAAAAGCCAAACAGACAAAGGAACGCCAATTTGTGAGTTGTAGCTGCGCGGAGAACGGGTTATTCTTATAGTTGGAGACAGAAGTTGGTTCAGCCATTCCTTTGCCATTGTTTTGCCGTTGCTTCCCGTGATGCCTATGACAGGAATGTCGTATTGTTCGCGGTGGCGTTCGGCGAGGCGTTGCAATGCTTTTAATGCCGAGGGTATTTGCAGGAAATTTGCATCGGAATATGCCGTTTCCCAATCTTGCGGCAGCGTGGTTACAACAAAGTTGCGGACACCGCGCAGGTAGAGTTCGGGAATGAAGTCGTGTCCGTCTCCCGAGGATGTCTTTATGGCAAAGAACAACGATGTTTCCGGGTAAACAAGCGAACGGCTGTCGGTAAGCAGCCATTCCACTTCGGTTTCGGCGTGTCCGTAGCGGTGCGCGCCTGTCAGCGCAACTATTTCTTCTATCTTGTATTTCATCTTTCCGTCATTCATTGCGTTTGGGTGAGGGTTTCGTTTATTTTTTCCAAGTCCTTGTCAAACCTGACTTGGGGGTATTCTTTTTCCAGTTGGGCGATTTTCTCTTTGGCGGAGACCATTAACGCCCGGTATTGGCTGCTTTGCGGAAACTGCGGCTTGTGGAGCAGAAGTTTTGCAACCGCGCTCCATTTCTTTTCAAACTCCATCGCTTTTGCGCTGAAAGCGTATTCCACAAATCTTTCATAGATATAGTCCACTGCCTGTTTGGAGGGATGCACCATGTCTTCTGCATAGAAACGGTAGTCGCGCAGTTCGTCGTTCAGGATTTCAAATGAGGGGAAGTAGTCGCATTTGTCGGGGAAACGGTTCACAATTCCGTCCACGGCAAGCATGAGCACCGCCTTCCCAAGATTAGAACCGTGCAAACCGTATTTTATGTACCTGTAAGGGCTTACGGTGAACACAACGTTTAGCCCCGAGTTGAGCGCGAACAATTCTTCGAGCGTATGGCAATACGCCGATACGATTTCCTCTACACTCAAATCCATAGTCTTGAAATCTGCTGCGGGTTGTTTGTGGCAATTTGCCACGGCAAACTTTTCGTCAGTGGT
>CAVCON010000141.1:0-629 GCA_963603805.1 Oscillospiraceae bacterium | reverse complement strand
AAACGCGGTTTGTGCCGAACGTGATGACGAGAAGTTTCGCGCATTTCAGCGTTTCTGCGGTTTGCCTTAGCGATTTGGCTATGCTTTCTTCCAATTCCTTTTTTTCAAAAGCAAAAAAGTTTGTGGAGTGAAGCCAGCTATACCATACGCCGTTGCTTTTGAAAAGACGGTTGCTTATTGCTTTTTTTTCGGGATTGCCGCCGTTCCCAATGGCATTGGTGATTATTTGCAGGTTGTTAAGGATTGAGAGTGGGTTATAGAGTACCCCGAACGGATTGCAAATGCAGTTGAAGCGGTTATCCTGTAGCTTGCGTCCCACTTCATCGGAGAAGCATGAACCTAACAGTAATATGCCGTCCCCGGCTTCAAGGGAGAGCGCGGCTTTTGGAATTTGCAAATCGGTTCTGAACTTCATTGGTTTGCAGGTAACTTGTTTCGACTACAAAGTTAAAAAAAAAGAGCAAGCTTGCAGACTAAAGCCACTTGTTTTTGAAAGCAAATCTAAACTATCCTGTCTTATTTCAAGCAGTTTCATTCTGCAAAAAATAAAACAGTTTTTGTGTCGCACTAACGATTTGCTTTTCTGTGTATTGCAAAGGAGCAAAAAAGGTCTGATATAATTTTTTCTA
>CAVCON010000140.1:0-6353 GCA_963603805.1 Oscillospiraceae bacterium | reverse complement strand
ATATACGCGCGTGTGCGCATTATGCGCGTGCGCGAGGGAATTTTGCCTAAGCAAAACGGCATACTTAAAGCATTGAATATTAAGTAATTATAATTTTTGCTTAGGCAAAATCGCTATTTCTTTGGCTCTACAACATCCGACAAATCCCAATTCATAAGGTCTTGCACCTTTCGGTTGGCTTTGTCTATGCCATCCCACGATTTACGAATATATATGTCAGTAACACGCATATTTTCGTCCACATGGTTTAATGCCGTGTGGACGGTGTACTTATCCACTTCTGCATCATTCGTTGCAATGGTTGCCCAAGAATGACGTGCTGCGTAAAATTCCAAATCATCTATGCCAAGCGTTGCGCCTATCTTCTTCAATCCCTTGTTAAGTGCCACACTGAAACTATCCATTGAGGAATACAGCTTGTAGAACTTGAACACACGTTGCCCTGTCGGGTCTTTGTACTTGTCAAATAGAGCCTGTGCCTCTGGCTCAACTCTGATTGATATTTCCGCACTGTCTGCCCGTCTGTACCGTGTCTTTGTGCGTTGGTAGGTTATACGACCGTCCTTGTAGTCTGTGGCATTGTACAAGTCCACAGCGTTCATGCCTATAAGCAAGAAACTTAACAGGAACACATCTTTTGCGAGGTTGAACCGATTACACCCCTGTTGTAATATCGTGGAGTATGGCACTTGTGCAAGTTCACGCATTTGCTCAATGGTCAAGGCTCTTTTGCGTGTGAGCGGTGCTTTCGGTATATCCACCTTTGCAAATGGTGAGAAAGGAATGAGGATAACGCCCGCCTCTTCATCGTTAAACTCTTTCTTGGCTCTGTTGTACATTGCCCTCACTTCTGCGAGATACAGGCTTTGCGCCCGACCGCCCTTTTTGCAGTTCTTCCGTGCTGGCTGCTCACCAATCCATTTTATCCAGTCATTAAGGAACTTAACGGTGATTTCCTTTATATCCACGCTTTCACGCCCCACGAACCTAACCAAGCTGTTAATGGCTACTTGGTAGGACTTGGCGTTGCCTGTGCGTCCCATATCAAAGAGTTTCTGAATGTATGCCCTTGTGTATGCCACTATGTCAAGTTCAAAGTGTTCATCCTCTTTCTTGCTTGTTATCAGCTCCACGACCTGCTCAACGGTCATGTTATCCAATCCCTCGCCCACGTTGTTGCATATCGTGCGGTAACGCTTGATAACATCATCCACCATGTCAATGTATCTTTGGTTTTTGAGTTTAAGGGAACGTGTCAAATCTTCCTTGCCCACATACCAAGGGGTAGCAAGGTATTTCTTGCGCTGCTTGTGGGTCACTCTTATCTTGATGTTGTAAGTGCCATCCGCTTTCTTTTGGTGGGCGTACACCTCTGCCTTGAATGTTGCCATATATCTTTGTAGAATATTTGTAGAACTATTTTCGGCAAATGTACGCACTTTTTGCTGAAAATAAGAAAGAAAAACGCCCAACCTTACAAGAAAGTTGAGCGTTTGGAGTAGTCCCGTTGGGAATCGAACCCAAATCTACGCTTTAGGAGAGCATTGTTCTATCCATTGAACTACAAGACCTTACGAATATTTTGTGTGCCTATCTGTCCGACATTCACCAAGTGAAACACGAACTTTGCCGACTTCCACGCTTGAAAGTAGCTCATAAGTTTAGGAAACTGCTGTTCTATCCATTGAGCTATAGAGACAACAGGGCGCAATATTCCATGCACACCTGCAAAGGTAAGCAAATTATTCCGTTCACGCAAAAACACGACGCTTTTTGCGCACACCGCAGCTTTGCACAGGCATGGGTTTGGGCATTTTTTCATAACTTTGCGCAAATATAACAACCAGCAGATTAGAAACAGAAGGAAATGGGACTGTTTGTTCGCAAACCATTCGAAATGCTTTACGCCGAGGCATCGGAGACAGGAAGCAAGACATTGAAGCGCGTTCTCGGGCCGGTGAGCCTCGTGGCGTTCGGGATTGGCGTAATCGTGGGCGCAGGGCTTTTCTCGATAACGGGAACAGTGGCGGCAAATTACACAGGCCCCGGAATAATCCTTTCATTCATCCTCGCATCAATCGGATGCTGCTTCGCCGCCCTGTGCTACTCGGAGTTTGCGTCGATAATACCGGTCTCCGGCAGCGCATACACTTACTCCTATGCCACAATGGGCGAACTTATAGCCTGGATTATCGGCTGGGATTTGGTGTTGGAATACACTGTGGCGGCAACCACCGTAAGCATAAGCTGGAGCCGCTATTTCAACGTCTTCCTGCAACACATCGGCATTTACCTGCCCCCAGAACTGTGTGCCTGCCCTTGGGACGGCGGCATAATAAACCTTCCGGCGGCGGGGATAGTTGTGGTGATGAGCATATTCCTTATACGCGGCATTGAGGGAAGCTCCATTGTGAACACAATTATCGTAATTCTTAAAATATCGGTAATAGTCATATTCGTAATACTCGGCTGGAGATATGTGAACGCTAAAAACTTCCATCCGTTTGTCCCCGCCAACACAGGCAAGCTTGGCGAATTCGGCGTGTCGGGCGTTTTGCGCGGGGCGGCGGTTGTCTCGTTCGCCTTCCTCGGTTTCGACGCCGTGAGCACCGCAGCCCAGGAATCCAAGAACCCGCGCCGCGATATGCCCATAGGCATTCTGTGCTCGCTGCTCGTGGTAACGATACTCTACATTGCCTTCGGATATGTTATGACAGGCGTTGCGAACTACAAGGAGTTCGGCGGGCTGGAAGGCATCGCGCCTGTGGCTGTGGCAATACAGCACATGGGCGCCGCCGATGCCTCGGGCGTGGTGCATCCCGCATACCCCTGGCTTAACGCCGCAATCACGCTCGCAATACTTATAGGCTACTGTTCGGTGATAATGGTTACGCTCATGGCGCAAAGCCGCGTGTTCCTCAGCATGAGCCGCGACGGACTGCTGCCGCCGTTCTTCTCGAAAATCAGCCCCAAGTTCCGCACCCCCGCCCACAGCAACATTCTTTTCATGGTGTTTGTGGCGGCTCTCGCCTCAATCGTCCCCGCCGAAGTGGCTGGAGAAATGACGAGCATAGGCACTCTGCTGGCGTTCACGCTCGTGTGTGCGGCGGTCATAATACTCCGCAAAACGATGCCAGGCGTTGAAAGGGCGTTCAAAGTCCCCCTCGTGCCGCTCATACCCATTCTCGGCATACTCACGTGCCTCGGACTGATGATTTTCCTGCCCGCCGACACATGGATACGCCTTGTAATTTGGATGATAATAGGCCTCGACATTTACGCAGCCTACGGCATACATCACAGCAAACTTGAGGAAGGCGTGAAACTGCGCCGTGGCAATTCCGTGCTCAACGGTCTCGGGCTGGGGCTTTCAGTGCTTTGCTTCATCACAGGACTTTGGCACCAGCAAACCGCAGGTTGGGATTCGGGCAAGGCACTGCTGATAATTGCATTCGCAATGGGAGCGTCGCACTTTGCATACTATATGGTCAGAATATACCGCCAGGCGTCCGAAAAGGCAGAACTGAACTCCTAAGACAAGACCACAAACATTTACTTACAACCAAAAATTAAAAATATCATGAAACGATTAGAATCGCTTGACGCGCTAAGGGGCTTTGACATGATTTTCATCATGGGCGGGGCTTCGCTGCTGGCGGCAATTGCCGCACTTTTTCCCGACTCGCACGTGTGGAACTTCATCGGCGACCAGATGAACCACGCACAGTGGGAGGGACTGAAACACCACGACACCATTTTCCCGCTGTTCCTTTTCATTGCGGGAATAACATGGCCTTTCTCGCTGGAAAACCAGATTGAAAAAGGGAAATCAAAACACGCCATATATATAAAGATTATAAGACGAGGGCTGATGCTCGCCGTCCTCGGACTGCTCTACAACGGTCTGCTCGGCTTCCACTTCTCAACCCTGCGCTTTTGCAGCGTGCTGTCGCGCATAGGCTTCGCGTGGATGTTCGCAGCCCTAATCTTCACCACAGTAAAAAGCAACAGGACACGAGCCATAATAATAGCCGCGATACTCGTTGGCTACTGGCTCGTAATGGGCTTCATCCCCGCGCCCGACGCTCCCGCCGACACCGACATCTTCAGCAAGGAAGGCTCAATCGCCTGCTATCTCGACAAGGTTATACTCGGCGCACACTCCTACAGGGACAACTACGACCCCGAGGGGCTGTTCTCCACCGTCCCTGCAATCGCCACGGCGTTGATGGGAATGCTGAGCGGATGCTGGGTGAGGAAAGAAAACACATCCGGCGGCAAAAAAGCCTTGGGACTGCTCATCGCAGGAATACTCCTCGCCTTTATAGGCTGGCTGTGGAACTTTGTGTTCCCCATAAACAAAGCCCTGTGGTCGAGTTCGTTCACCTGCGCCGTGGCGGGCTATTCGCTCATAATGTTCTCGCTCTTCTACTACATAATAGACGTTAAGGGCTGGAGAAAATGGGCGAAGTTCTTCGTGGTGATAGGCCTAAACTCAATAACGATATATATGGCGCAGCGGTTCTGCCTTCTCGACGGAATACAGCACAAGCTGTTTGACGGCTGCATAGACCTCGCCCCCGAAAACCTGCACCAAGTGGCAGAGGAACTGTCGTGGATTGCCATTTGCTGGCTGTTCCTCTACGTTCTCTACCGCAAAAAGATATTCCTGAAAGTATAGTACCGGCATACTGCTGCATAAAACGAAATGCAGCTGCTTAAACAAGGTTTCTTGCAGAAGGCTTTTCACGAAAGCCCCTCTGTGAGAAACCTTCTAAGATGAATATGAGTGATGCCGTTATAGTCCGCCTTTGTCAAAAGCGGTGTCATCGAAATCACATACTTGGGGTAATCGTCCTTTATGACTTGCAAATTGCCAAACTCGCGCTCGCGTGTCCCCTCGTCCGCAATAATATATGACGCTTGCACATAAACCCTCTGCCCCCCAGGCTTATTGCCCACGAAGTCTATCTCGCCGCCCAGCAACTGCCCCACCGTAACGTCATAGCCAAGGCGCACAAGATGGTTGTAAACAATATTCTCAACAATCTTCTCAACATCGCCCTCCCGAGAACCGCCGGCAAGGGCGTTGCGCATGCCGTTGTCCTCAAAATAAAACTTGTCGTTGCTCTCAAACAAGCGTTTCCCGTGTATGTCATACCGCCCTACCTTGTGAATTACATAGGAATCGCACAAGGACTTGGCATAGTTTATAATTGCCGTGGGGGTGATTTTCTCGCCTTGCGACTTCATGTACTTGGCAATACTGTTGGCCGACACAATCTTCCCCATGCTGTCGGCAAGGAAACGCACAAGGTTTTCGAGGAAAGCCACATTGCGGACCTGATTGCGCATTATAACATCCTTCAAAAGCACGGTGCGGTAAATGTCCATTTGATATTCGCGAGCATCCTGTTCGTCAAGACCTATCTTTATCAGCCCCGGCAAACCTCCAAACTGGATGTACTTGGCAAGCGTGTCGTCCGATTCCTGCAACTGGTGGAACTCCATGAATTCCTCATAACTCAAAGCCTGAACGTATATCTCCTTGTAACGCCCCCCTATAAGTGTGCTCAAATCCCCACTCAGCATCTTGGAATTCGACCCGGTTATAACAATCTCCACATCCGGCTCCTCGTAATAGCTTCGCACACTTTTTTCAAACTCGCTTATATCCTGTATCTCGTCCACAAGAATATAATTAAGCCTTTCCCTGTTACGACACTCTTCAATATAGGCGTTCAAGTCCTTGTAAGTCCTTATGTCATCGAATTCCTTTTTCTCCTTGTTGATATAAATCACATTGGCACGTTCCTCACCAAGTACCTTGTCCCTGAACATACGCAGTATGCAGCTTTTGCCAACGCGTCGCTGCCCAGTCAGAATAATTATCGTGTCTTTGCCAATGCGCTTCTCTATTTTGTCAAGATAACTCTGTCTCGCTATCATATTTTTATCTTCTATAAAAGAAACATACCGCAAATATAGTGATTTTATCTTTTATAAAAGAAGAAATCACGAAAAACCTGCAAAATAAATACGGCATGAACATTACGCTTTATATAATTGCGTATATGGTGTATGCGACATACCAAATAAAACAGCAATATACAATCTGTCAATGAATTGCGCGGGTTTGCAACATTGCGCCAGTGGTTTGCAGTGCGATTCACGCGGTGGCATACAGGGCGTATGCAATACCCCTACAATTTCCGCAAAAACCCCAAAACGGCAACTTTTCCAAACACCCCGAAAACTACGAAGCTGTTTTGAAACGCCGGATTGAAATTAGTCAGCAGATCAGTTGGTCAGCCGGGGAATATTTCGTAATTTAACGGTCTAAAAATCAAATG
>CAVCON010000139.1:0-6368 GCA_963603805.1 Oscillospiraceae bacterium | reverse complement strand
TGACCAACTGATTGGCATACTAAATTACAACCGAGCCATTTCAAAACAGCTTCTATGTCTGATATAATTTAAACTACATCAGACATAATTTTTTCTACATAGGACGTAGTTTTTTCTATGTCCCATGTAGTTTTACGCTTTCTTCAGTTCATTTTATGGGAAGGAACTTTCCGTTCTTTATTACGGCATCCTTGATTGTGAGCGTGCTTCCCACCTCGTTGGGGGAGTGGAATGATATTTTAAGGTTGCCGTTCAGGTCGCGGAACACCATTTGGTGGCCTCCATTGTCGGGGAATATCATCGTCTTTTCGTGAACCCACGGTCCTGTTACGCTTCCCGATGCGGAAATTGCCTGACCGATGGAATATTTGGGGGCGAAGCTTGACCACAGCATAAGCAGGTGTCCACTTTTTTCGTCCCGCCATACGAATGGTGCGTCGGTTACTACAGCCTTGCCGTTGGCCTCTCTCGCCCACGGCGCGTCGGCGGTGCGGAACAAGCGTATCGGGTCGCCAATAGTTCCGTTGAGTTCCTTGTTGAGACGCTGACACCATATCTCGCCCACACTGTCGGTAACGTTAGGTCCGTTCCATTCCACGCAGAACAGCGTCCACGGTTCGCCGTCCTTGTCAATATATAATGATGCGTCAAGGCATTGCATTCCCGGAGGCGTTATGAACAGGCGGTCATCGGGTATGATGTTTTTGTATGGGCCGAGCGGACCGTTGTCGGAGCGCAGCACCGTTGTTCCGCGCATTATCCCTTTTGCGTGGTTGGCTACCGTTACGAAACAGTAGTATTTGCCGTTGTAATAATATGTGTCGGGCGCCCACCAGTCGTCAGGACATTTGTAGCCTTCGGGCATATGATAGACAAATCCCGCTTCGTCCCAGTTTTCAAGGTCTTTGCTCTTGTAGGCGAAGAGCCTTGCGTCTTCAGGCCCGCGCCGCGACAGTATAAGGTAGTATTCCCCTTTTTCGCGGTCAACGGTTATGAACGGGTCGCGGCATTTTATCTGCGATGATGGGATGTTGGTTTTCTGTGCGCACAGGTGCAGTGAAAAAAACAGCGCGAACAGCATTGAAAGTTTTATTCTCATATCTTCTGGTTTTGTCTGTATGGAAACAATTGCTTAATTTTGATTGTAAATTTAGCCATAATCTCCGTAACGCCCGGCATTTGGTGGCGGAAATTTTGCAAACCCATGCAACTGTGTCAATGGAACTCGGAAAATTAGACAGACAGCTCAGGCTTATGGTGCTTCTGGCAGGGAACACGAGCCTCACGAATGAGGAGATTGCCTCGCGCCTTTCGCTCAGCAAGCGTTCTGTATATCGCTATCTTGAGGCTTTCCGCGACATGGGGTTTGTGGTGGAACGCAGCGGCGACATTTACCGCCTTGACAAAAACTCGCCCTTTTTCCGCGAAATATCCGGCGGCGTTATGTTCACCGAGGACGAGGCAGCCACCGTGTCGCAGTTGCTGGCATCGGTTGGCGACAACAGCACTCGGGCGAAAAACCTGCGCCGAAAGCTTGAGCGGATTTACGACTATAAGGTTCTCGAGAACCACGAGGCGGACAGGAGGCTTGCCGAAAACACCTCGCGCCTTTACGAGGCGGTGAAGCAGCACTTGACTGTGGTATTGAAATCATACCGTTCGCTTCATGGCGGAAGCGTGAGCGACAGGATTGTGGAGCCTTACCGCTTTATGAACTCCAATGACGATATACGCTGCTACGAGCTTGCATCGGGGCAGAACAAGACGTTCAAGATTTCAAGGATAGGCGAGGTGGGACTGCTCGACGTTAAATGGGTTGCAGAGCCTGCGCACGAGCAGATTTACACCGATGCGTTCGGGTTTACCGGCACACCCATTGACACGATAAACCTGCGGCTAACAGCACGTGCAGCCTCGCTTTTGTGTGAGGAATGTCCGCAGGCGCGACCGTTCGTAACCGATGGTGGGGACGGTACAAGCGTGTTCGAGGACAAGGTTTGCAGCTATCTTGGTGCCATGCGGTTTGTGTTCGGGCTTTACAGCGATGTGGAAGTGGCGGGGTCGGAAAAATTCAAGCTCTTTCTGAAGGAAAAATCCGAAGATTTAACACTGCGCTTCGCGAAATGACGCAGATTGTCACTGCAAAGCGGTTCTTTTGCATTGTAAAAAGAAATAACAATACAGCAATGAGAAAAGAACTTACTTGCAACATCGCCGGCATCAACGAAACCGCACTGCGGGAGTTTTCAATCAAGGGTATGGCAAAGCATATCGGCGGGCGCATACTCGCTTCCAAACCTGTGGCAAGGCTTGCGCAACTCTACTCGTTTCTTCTTGAGGAAAAGGTAAGCCCGCGCCGCGCCCTGCGTTTCCTTAACGCATCGGCGGCAATCACCCTGCTTGTGTGCGTGAACGGCAGCAATATAGTGGCTGCGCTTGTCCTCACCGCCTGGACGGCGGTTGCCTGTCGCGGATGCCGCAAAAGAGACTGACCAAGCACAAACCTTATATTGACAATAAATGCGCAACGTGTTTTGTCGCGCCTTTATTATTGTATGTCTTTGTCGTCATTTGCTTTTTGCCGACAGCACATCACGCATTATGCGGTAGCGTGGCTCGGGTTTCTTGACCTTCGGAAGTTTTGCCACGGCAATCTTCTGCGTTTTCTTTTCGATTTCCTTGTCTGTTGCCGCCTTTGCCTCTGCCAGCGTTACGTATTCACCCGTGCTGGGGTCGGTAAGTTTCAGTAGCGGAACGGTTGAGGAATTTTCGTCGCGGAACGGAATCCACGGTTCTACCTTTTCAACCTGCACGCTCGCCACGCCGCTTCTCACGATGTCAAGCTCCTTTGCCGCCGCATACGAGAGGTCTATGATTCTGCTGCGTCCGAACGGACCACGGTCAGTAACCTTTACGTAAACTTCTTTGTCGTTGTTGAGATTGCGTACTTTCAGCGTTGTTCCCAATGGGTAAGTCTTGTGCGCACACGTCATGCTGTCGCGGTGGTATTTGGAGCCGTCGCTCATCTTCAAGCCGTGCAGACGGTGGGAATAGTATGTTGCCTTGCCTGTCTCCTGCGCGTTTGCATTTATCATGAACGTCAGCAGAATTACTGGGAGTGCAATCAATTTTACTATGATGTAGCTTTCTAATTTCTTCATGCTGGTGCAAAGATATGCAATTTCCGCCAAACTGCAAAATTTATAGTGTTCAACATGAGCCACATAACGCTCGTGAGACTGCAAACGGCGCACATATTAAACTATGTTTACGCTCGCCGAAGCACGTGTGGGAAAGGGATTGCGGCGATAGCGCACGCCTGTTCCCATGTGTGCAAGTTAAAAAATATTGCGGGGCGTGGCGAAGCCTATTGTATTTGCACCACGGCGTAAAGAATCACGGCATATCGCACGGCTTTTCCTACGGTCATGAACACCAGCGTGAGAAAGAAGTTCGAGCGCAGAAGACCAAGTGCAACCGTTATTGCGGAGCCGAGAATTGGTATCCACGACAGCAGAGCCATTAGCGGCCCATACTTTCTTACGAAAACTTCGGCCTTGTCCATTTTCTCCTTGCTTATGTGCACGTGCTTTTCAAGCCATTCGATTTTTCCGAGTCTGCCAAGCCCGTAATTCAGGCTGCTGCCAAGCACATTTCCCGCCGTTCCCCAGAGCAGCAGGCTCATGTTTGAAACTCCCGCAAGTTTTAGGGCGGTCATCACGAGTTCGGAGCTGAAAGGTATGATGCTGCCCGCCAGCAGGGCCGAGAGAAACATTCCGAACCCGCCGAACTGCACAAGAAAATCTGTCAAAGCGGCCATATTCCGAAACCGTAGCCTGTGAAATTGTAGAAAGCAAGGAAACCGAAAATTGCCAGCAGCGTGTAGAAATAAACGTCAGCCACGATGCTGCGGGCGAAAGAAAGGTGGTGCGCCACCAGAATGCTGCCGTTCACAAGCAGGAGTTTGAACAAAACGTCGAAATGCTGCGGCTGCAAGGCTATGAACGCAATGAGCGCGGCTTCCTGTAGCATCACCACATAGAAGAACATTCGCGTGCGTATCTTGTCGTTGAACCTCGTGCGCAGAAAGTGAATCATCGCCACGGCAGAGACGAGGATGACCAACGCCGCCGAAACGAATTGGTGCTCGTCAAGCGTGGTGTAGTCGGGGTGGGGGAAAGTCTGGAGCGCAACCCAGAACCCGTCTATTTGTACCGCCGAACCGTTGAGCAGCAGGAAAACTTCGCGCATCGCTATCGGGGCTGCCATTCCCAAAAGTGCCGCCACAAAAGCCTTGTCGCTCATTGACCGCAACTGCACAAGCATGAACAGCATGAACAGCGGCGCGAAATAGAGCATTTGTGGAAAAACCAACGCCCCAATGCCGAGAAAGGCGAACGCATGGAACGCATATCCCTGCGAATGGTAGTCCTGATAGGATAGGAACAGGGAGTAATACGCCAGCAGCAGGCATATCGGCGGCAGGAAGTCCCACGACAGCGTCTGCCCGAACGGCATTGCCGCCGCCATTACGAGAAACACCGACGGAACCATGTGGGAGCGTATGCGCAGAAGCGAAAAGCGGTTGTTGAATTCAAGCAAAAGATACGCCACCAGCACGGTTGCGCCAAAGCCTCCCCACCATAGATATTGGCCCGGAGCTTTTTCGCTGCCGGCAAACCACGACAGAGCCGCGCACGCGAAAGCCGCCAGCAGCGTAGTGTTGCCGGTAACTATCGCATAGCGCACCCCTCTGTACTCCATACATTATATTATTATAGATCCTGCCCTATGTCGGTGCGGAAGTATTTGCCCTCGTAGCTTATCTTTTCCGCAACCTCCATGGAGCGGGCAAGTGCCTCCGCCTTGTCCTTGCCGTATGACGAAACGGCAATCACCCTTCCGCCCGAAGTAACCGTCTGTCCACCGCTGAGCGAAGTGCCGGAATGGAACAGGATGCTGTCGCCCTTGTTCTCAAGCCCCGAAATGGGGAAGCCTTTTTTGTACTCCTGCGGATAGCCGCCCGACACGAGCATCACGCAAACCGCCGAACGGTCGTCAAACTCCACCGTGCGCTTGTCGAGGTCGCCTTTCGCCACACCCTCAAACAGGTCAACAATGTCGCTCTTCAGGCGCAGCATCACGGTCTCGGTCTCCGGGTCGCCCATACGGCAATTATACTCAATCACCATAGGCTCGCCCTTCACGTTTATAAGCCCGAAGAAGATGAATCCCTTGTAGTCAATCTGGTCCTCGCAAAGCCCCTCAACCGTGGGGCGTATAATCCTGTCCTCAACCTTTTTCATCCACTCCTTTGTGGCGAAAGGCACAGGGGACACAGAACCCATGCCGCCGGTGTTCAACCCGGTGTCGTGCACGCCGATGCGCTTGTAATCCTTAGCCTCGGGCAGTATTTTGTAGTGCTTGCCGTCGGTAAGCACAAACACCGAACACTCTATGCCGCTCAGGAACTCCTCTACAACCACACGCGCCGAAGCGTCGCCGAACATACCGCTGAGCATATCCTTGAACTCGCGCTTTGCGTCTTCCAGATTGTCGAGGATGAGCACGCCTTTTCCCCCGGCAAGCCCGTCAGCCTTCAAAACGTATGGCGGCTGCAAGGTCTCGAGCAGCTCAAGTCCCTCGTCAACGGTCGTGCCGTCGAAAGTACGGTATTCGGCTGTGGGAATGCCGTGGCGGCGCATGAAGTGCTTGGCGAAATCCTTGCTTCCCTCAAGCTGTGCGCCCGCCTTGGAAGGCCCGATTACGGGAATCTTGCTCAGTTCTTCGTCGGCGGAGCGGAAATAGTCCACAATCCCTTTTACGAGTGGGGCTTCGGGTCCCACGACAACCATGTCAATCCCGTTGGACTTCACAAAATCGCCCACTTCTTCGAAGTTGTTAATGTCAAGGCGCACATTTTCCCCAGCGTCAAGTGTGCCGGCATTTCCTGGAGCAATGTAAAGCTTGTCGGTCTTAGGACTTTGTGCAATTTTCCATGCGAGCGCGTGCTCGCGTCCGCCGTTTCCAAGTAAAAGTATCTTCATCGTTTCAAGTTGTTTACTAATCCAAAAATCATATTCCCTGCAAAAATAGTAATTTCCGTCGTGCCATACATTATGTATATGTAAGTTTGGAATGGGAAACCAATAAAAGGCAGAAAATGCGCGGTTCGCAAACAAGTTCTGGTAAGATAAGGAAAAAGATGTCGCGCAGTGTGTGTGCAATGCGCCGCACAAACACATAAACAACAAATTGTAAGGAAATTGCACCGCTTGTAGGGGCGTATTGCATACGCCCTGAATTGCGCGGGTTTGCAATGTTGTGGCGGCGGTTTGTGGTGCGGTTCATGCGGTGGCGTACAGGGC
>CAVCON010000138.1:0-6371 GCA_963603805.1 Oscillospiraceae bacterium | reverse complement strand
TATATCAGACATAATTTTTTCTACATAGGACATAGTTTTTCCTATGTCCTATGTAGTTTTCGATGTGTTTGGGAAAAAACAACCGTTTTGCCTTTGCGGAAACTGTATGAACGATGTATGTTGCTTGTTGATTGCATACGGTATATATGTAGGGGCGTATTGCATACGCCCTGTATGCCACCGCATGAACCACACTGCAAACCATCACCGCTACATTGCAAATCAGCGCAATTCAGGGCGTATGCAATACGCCCCTACAAGCGGTGATATTTTCTGATTAATTACCATTTATGCATTTGTAACATATATCGCATACGCCATATACACCACCGCACGAACCGCATCGCAAGCCGGACATCGCAAAACGAAATGAGGCTTTCGGAATTGCTCCCGAAAGCCTCATGCCTTATTGTGAAAACGCCTTTATTTACGCTTGGTTGTTTTCTTCACCGTTTTCTTTGCGTTCTTGCCAAGGTCGAGAATGCGGATGTTGCGGAAGCGCACGCCCGAGCCATGACCGCAGAAGCTCACATAGCCGTCCTTGTTGAAAAGTCCGGGATGGTTCTTATGGTCAACGGTATATGGATTGTGGCTGCCGCCGTCGGGAGCCACATTGTGTCCCTTGCAGGCCTCGCGTATGTTGCAGTCGGTAATCACTTCGCCGTTTACTGTAACGGTGATGTGGTCGCCCACAGCGCGTATCTCCTCGGTGTTCCATGTGTTGAGCTTGAACGTAACGTGCTTAGGCACACATATACCGTAAACAGAGCCATGCTGCTGGTAGGGCTGCAAACCTGCGTAGATTGGGTCGTCATGGTCGAGTATCTGGATTTCCATGCCGTCGTAAGCGGCATCGGAACCGATATTCGTGCGTATGCCCACGCCGTTGTTCACACCCGGAGTTTCATAGCGGAACTCGAAACGGTAAACAAAGTCGCTGTACTTTTTCTTTGTGTAAAGGTTTCCGCTGCCGCCATAGTTGGCAGTAACGTAAATAGTGCCGTTGTCGGGAGTGTAGCCTGTGGTGTTGCCCTGCCAGTTGTCGAGGGAATGACCGTCAAACAGCACTTCGAAGCCGGCTTTCTTCTCCTCGGCTGAAAGAGTATATACAGGGGTCGCAGGGAGATTGCAAACGTTTGTGTTGCGCAGGTCAAGCCCGCCCTTGTTAGCCACAAGTTCCATAGCACCTGCCACCGGGGCTTTCGCAACTCCAGCAGCCGTTTTCAGAACTGTGTTTGCGGCAAGAGCCTTGCCGTTTGAGGTAACAAACAGACGGTCGTCAACAAGGCGCACTTCGAGAGTGTTGTACTCACCTGTAGGATTGAGTGCCAAAGACTTCTTTTCGCCCACAAGTTCCACCTTGTCTGCCGACAGGCGTACCACCGGAACGGAACGCAGCACAACAACAGCCTCTCCGTCGGTTTTCCAGTCGAAAGTCAAGGCTATGTTCTCGCCGTTCTTGTTGAGAGTTTCCTTTCCGCCAGCGGAAACAGTTTTGGTGTTCGCGCTTAACGAGAAGCCGTTATCCGCTTTGTGCTTGCCGAGAATTTCGGTAATCTCGTCAGCAGCATATCCGGCATCGGCATCGCCTGTAGCCTTTTTTGCAAGGGCAACTTCCTTTGCCTTGTTGAGAGCCTTTTGCACATCCGCGCCCGCATTCAGGTCGTTGGCGTGTGCGAGTATGCTCTTCACGGCGTTGGCCGCGCTGTAAGCCACATCGGAATCGCCCATCTTTCCAACGGCAACCACCAACGGCTGCACCATATATATCTTGCCGAGTTCCGACATGATGTTGTTGGCAAGCCCTGTGGAAGGTTTGCAGTCAAGGGCGTTGAGCAGACTTTGGTATTTCTTCACGCCGTTGCCCTCATACTTAACTGCGAGAGATACATAGCGCGAAAGAAGTTGCTCCTTGTAGTTGGAATTTTTCTTTGCCTCGCTCAAAAGCACTGGTATCACGTTTGAATTGTCAACTATCAGGAGAGACTTTGAAGCAGCCTCTGCCGTGGAGGAATTGCCCAAAGCTTTCTGGAGAAGGGTAAGGGCTTCGTTTGTTCCCGACTGCGCGAGCAGAGGATAGTAGTATTCCGGGTGAGAAGAACCCTTGATATACTGCGCTGCCTTGGAGTACTGCTCAGCCGCACTTTGAGCCACAAGAGAGTTGCAAAGGGCTTTCTGGAGTTTCTCGGCAGCCTTGCCAGAACTCTTTTCGAGCAGTGAAGCCACATTGTCGGAACAGTTGCTTGCCGAAGCGGCAACGCCGGCAAGAGCATCGTATGCTGCGGAGCTGACCGCCTCGTCAGAAGAACCTGCGAGTTTTGCCACATCGTTGTATGCGGAATGTATATGACGCTGCCCTGCGAGTTTCAAGGCAGGAACGAGTTCGGACGCGTCCTTTGCGTTTTTGAGCACGCCAAGCACGCCGGAAGCTATGTCGCCGTTGAAAGCAAGAAGCTGCTTTGTGGCGCACGCGCCGTTCTTTCCGGAAATTTGCGCAATCAGAGCCTCGAGAGCCTTGGGAGTGCCTATTTTTGCTGCGGCTTCCATGCCGGTGCACGACAAGGCGGAATCCTTAGCCGCAACAGCCGAGAGAATAACCGACTCCTGCGCCTTGGCGTGGTTGTTGCCGAGCCATTTCACCACATCAACCTTGGCGTTGGCGGGAAGTTTGGCGAAATTCGACGCAACCGTGGCAAAAATTCCATCACCTGCGTTTTCCTTTGCAAAATCAAGGGCTGTGTTGCGATATTCAATGTTTCCGTCCTTCAAAGCCTTCAATATTTCTTTCGCAGCCCCATTGCCCGAAGATTTCAAAAGCAAAGCCAAGCCAGCGCAACGGGTTGCCGGCGCATCAGCCTTGACAAGAGTTTTCGCAGCCTTCAGAGCGAGCTTGCTGTCTGAACGGTTGAGCAGTTTGAGATAGGCATCGAGCGCACGGCTGTCGTCAGGAGCGAAACCGGCTGCCTTTGCCGCGCCCTCAAGTGCCTTGAGCGATTTCTCGGAACCCACAGCGGCAAGAGCGTCATAGATTGCGATTTTCGTTTTGTTGTCCGCGCCCTTTATCCATGAGATCAAAAGGTCCTCAACTCCGTTCAGTTTGCGCGCCTCCACTATCTTGGCGAGCGAGCAGTGTGAAACGTTTGTTGAAGTCTTGACAAGATTGAGCGCGTCTGCGTCTATGCCTTTCATGCTCTCTATTGCGGCGAGGGCGGGAATTGAAAGTTTTTCGTTGCCGAGGCATTTTGCGAAAAGCGCAAAGTCAGCAGGTGTTGCCACACGGCTCAAAAGAGTAAGGAGAAACGTCTTGTTAGTCTCGTCGCCGCATTTCTCCGAAGCCTTGATAAGTCCGCTTCTCACGCCGGCGCGGCATTTTTCGCCGTCCTTGCTTGCCGCGTAGTCTGTAATGCCGCTGAGCGCGTATTCAAACACTGCATTTTTTACGTCCTTGCCCGCAGGCTTCAAATTTCCCGCAATCTGCAGGACGCCCTCCTCTCCGGTCGATGCCATTTCGGACATAACCTGGTTGAAAGTGCCGAGGTTTTTCGCCGGAAGCTGCGCAAGCCCGTCGGCGATTATTGTGGATGCCACGCGGTTGCGGCTGTCGGTCTGTGCAAAAGCCGTTGCGAAGCACAAAACCGCTATCAGGAATGATGATATATACTTTTTCATTTTCTGTTTTCAGTTTAGGGTATTTTTCGAATTAAAGATGCCACTCGCCGCGCATTGGCTGGTTTATCATTGCCGTTGCATCGGGATCGCCGACAAACGTACCCGTTGCAGGGTCGTAGTTCAGCACCTTGCGGTTAAGACGGAGGGCTGTCGCCGCCATATTCACGAGAGTGCAGCTGCGGTGTCCGTTAACCTCGTTGAGGGCGAACTTCTGGCGTGTGCGTATGCACTCAATGAAGTCCGTGCGCTGCGGTTCGGGGTCTGGCATTTCGGCAATCTTGTTCATAACGTCGGGAATTGTGCATTCAAAGCCACGGAACACTTTTCCCTTAGGTCCTTCGATGTAAGGGGTTTTTCCCGGGGATTCAAAGCCTTCTCCCTCGAGCACAATCTGACAGCCGTCGGCGTAGGTGTAAGTAATTTTGTGCCATATACCCACTGCGTCCGGGTGCTGCTGCGGGGCATCAACCTCAATCTTAATAGGCGACTCGTCGTCCTTATCAAGAAGATACTGCACCGGGTCAAGATAGTGCTGTCCCATATCTGTGAGACCTCCGCCGTCATAATCCCAATAACCACGGAAGGTCTGGTGGGTGCGGTGAACGTTATATGGCTTGTAGGGAGCAGGACCGAGCCACATGTCGTAGTCGAGGTTTGAGGGGACAGGTTCGGGCGCGAGGTTTTCCTTGCCCACCCAGTAAAATTTCCATGTGAAGCCGGTCGCCCCCGATACGGTGAATTTCAACGGCCACCCGAGCATTCCGCTCTTCACGAGCTTCTTGAGCGGCTCAACCGTAGTGCCGAGACCGTAGAACGTGTCCTTGAAGCGGAACCATGTGTTGAGGCGGAAAATGCGGTTGTATCTCTTCACAGCCTCTATCACTGCGCGTCCCTCGCCTATGGTGCGGGTCATCGGCTTTTCGCACCAGATGTCCTTGCCCGCCTTTGCGGCCTCAATCGACATAAGCGCGTGCCAATGGGGAGGCGTGGCAATGTGAACCACGTCCACATTGGGGTCTTTTATAAGGTCGCGGAAATCATGATAGGTCGCGCAATCCTCCTTGAACCTCTCCTTGGCCTCGGCCTTTGCCTGTTCAAGGTGCTTGCTGTCAACATCGCACATCGCCACAAGGCGGCAATATTTGTCGCTCGTGAAATGATAGGACGAGCGGCCTATGCCGCCAACGCCTATGATGCCTTTGGTCAATTGGTCGCTGGGGGCAACTCTGCCCCTGCCGCCCAACACACTGCTCGGGACTATGGAAAACAATCCTATCCCGCCAACGGTTTTCAAGAAATCTCTTCTGTTGGTTTTCATGTTATTTTGTTATAATTGTTTTTGTTACATTATTTCTTGCAAATATAAGCAAAATAGCCCAATTAACAGGCATTTCAAAACAGTTTCATTATATTTGTAGCGTTAAACGGGTTCTGATAATGGCAACAAAGGATATAATCGTAAATCTTCACGACGACAGCGGCTACAAAGAGTGGCTTGTGGAACTCAAAGAACGGTTCTGCAGCCACCGCCTTAAAGCGTCATGTGCCACAAACGGCTATTTGCTGGGTTTCTACTGGAAGTTGGGGCGAGACATCGAAACCAAACAATACACCAACACTTACGGTTCTGGTTTTTACAAGAATCTCAGCCAAGACTTGAAGCATGAAATGCCTGAAGTTAGGGGATTCTCACCAACCAATCTAAAGTACATAAGCTACTTTTACAAACTCTACGCCCCTTTGCTTGCAAATCGTCAGCAAGTGGCGGACGATTTCACTGGCAGCCTATACGGTACAGATACCATGCAAGCTACAGACTTTAATCAAAATCGTCAACAACCTGTTGACGATTTCAAATTATTGTTTCTTATACCTTGGGGACATCATTGCCGTATCTTAGAAAAGTGCAAAGGCGATATGAGCAAAGCCTTGTTCTTTGTAAAAAAGACATGGGAGAACAACTGGGGGCGCGACGCCCTGCTCAACTGGCTCGACACCGATCTGTACGAACGCGACGGCAAGGCTATCACCAACTTCCAATCCACGCTCCCTGCCCTACAGAGCGATTTGGCGCAACAGATAACCAAAGACCCTTATCAGTTGGACTTTCTTAATTTAAGGGAGGAATATGACGAGCGTGATATTGAGGATGAGTTGGTGAATAACGTAACCCGCTTTCTTTTGGAACTAGGAAAGGGGTTCTCATATATGGGCCGACAGTTCCGTTTGGAGGTAGGTCAACAGGAGTTCTTTCCCGACTTGCTGTTTTACAACGCCCATCTTCACGCGTATGTTGTTATTGAGCTGAAAGCCCAATCATTCCACCCTTCATTCTTGGGGCAATTGAGTTTCTATGTATCCGCAATCAACCACCAATTCAAGACCGACATAGACAACCCGACTATCGGCTTGCTCATCTGCAAGGAAAAGGACAATGTGGTGGCGAAATATGCCTTGGAGTCGTACAAGGAGCCAATGGGCGTATCGGAATATCAGTTGTCCAAGCTCTTCCCGAAAGACTTCAAGTCGTCCATGCCCACCATTGAGGAATTGGAGAAGGGATTGAAAGATGTCGCAAAACGGCAATAAGTGCAATTGAGGCGATGAGGCATTCGCGTAAAAAGGCAAGCGAGAAAAACGAGGACAAGGTGTATTACAAGCATTTTTTGCCGCCATGCGTCGTTTTGCTGGCAGGTTATTAC
>CAVCON010000137.1:0-6499 GCA_963603805.1 Oscillospiraceae bacterium | reverse complement strand
GGTATATATGTAGGGGCGTATTGCATACGCCCTTTACTCCACCGCTTGAACCGCATCGCAAACCAGCGCCGCGACATCGCAAAACCGTGCAATTCAGGGCGTATGCAATACACCCCTACGGAGGCGCAAATCGCTAATCGATTGGCATAAAAAAATGCGCGGGAGCAAAACGCCCTCGCGCACCATAAAGAAAAATTATCATTTCCACTGTTACTTAACAGCCTCGTTCAGAGCGGCACCGGCCTTGAACTTAACCACCTTCTTTGCTGGAATCTGCACCTTCTCCTTTGTTGCAGGATTGAAGCCCTCGCGAGCTGCACGGGTGGAAACCTCGAATGTACCGAAGCCGACAAGCGCTACCTTGTCGCCAGCCTTAACCGCATTTTCAATGGCTCCGAGAGTAGCGTCGAGAGCCTTTTTTGCATCAACCTTACTGAGGGCTGCGCCTTCAGCGATTGCGTTTACCAAATCAGTCTTGTTCATATTCAATTTATTTATAAAGTTATTCGTCTATGTTTATTGTTATCGTTCAAATCCTTACGTGTGCAGCGAGGGCAAATATAAATATAGTTTGTTAAATTAGCAAAATAAAATGCCGATTTTTCGCCTTTCGGGCTGAAATTTCTTCGCAAACGCCCCAAAACCGCCCTGTGAAAGTCATTCACACACCTTGCATTCCTGCATTTTGCGATGCCGTATGCCGATAATTTCATAACTTTGCCGCAAATTTTATGAAGGCAGTATGTTCAAGACACCACCCATAACAAAAAACCTGATTATCATAAACCTGATAGTCTTTCTGGCGAAATATGTGTTCGAGACACGCGGCATAGATCTCGACTCCATGCTCGGGCTTCACTTTTTCATGGCCCCCGACTTCCGTCCCTACCAGCTCATAACCTATATGTTCATGCACGCCAACGTGGAGCATATTTTCTTCAATATGTTCTCGCTGTGGATGTTCGGAAGGATAATAGAACAGACGTGGGGCGAAAGGAAATACCTTCTGCTCTACCTCGTATGCGGCATAGGCGCGGGACTTACACAAGAGGTCTGGCAGTTGGGGCAATACTACGTGGAGGGTCTTCAGAACTACCAGGCGGTGAACACCGGGGAGGCGATGATACCCATGAGCCAGTACCTGAACCTGTGGACCACCATAGGGGCTTCGGGAGCGTGCTACGGCGTGATGCTTGCATTTGCCATGACATATCCGAACGAGGTGCTTATGCTCTTCCCGATACCCATACCGCTCAAGGCAAAGTATTTCGTCATAATGTGCATTGCCATAGAATTGTTCTCGTCGTTTTCCACAAACGGAAACGTAGCACACTTCGCACATCTTGGCGGCATGGCGTTCGCATGGTTCTTCATCCGTCATGAACGCCGCAAGCAAAGGAGTTTCGGGGGTTGGGAAAGCTACACACCGCCACGCGACAACATATTCAGGCGGATGCGCAAAAAGATGTCAGACGGCGGCGCGTTCGGCGGACACAAGGCCGACCACGACTACAACGCACGCCGCGAGGAGAAGCAGCGGGAGATAGACAGGATACTCGAAAAAATAAGGACCTCCGGCTACGAAAGCCTTACGGAGGAGGAAAAACGTAAGCTCTTCGACTCTGGGGAAAAATAATGTTGGCAAGGATGAAAAAGGCAGCCACCTGCATCGCCATGGCAATAACCGTGGCGGCGATACTGGCAATGTGGGCGAGCGCATACAGCGCACACATCCCGCCACAGGGCTTCGGCTGGTACGACGTGTTGGGCATGGCGTTCCCGGTGTTCGCCGCTGCGAGTGCGGTGTCGCTCGTGCTTTGGCTCGCGTTCAAGCCGCGCCTCGCCCTCGTGCCTTTCTTCGGACTGCTGTTCTGCATAAGCGACCTGCGCACCTACTGCCCCGTGAACATACCCCAAAGCCCGCCGGCAGGAAGCCTTAAAGTGATGTCGTACAACGCGCAAAATTTCGACGGCACGGCAAACGAGGACAGCGAGGAGAAGAAGCAGATAATATCAAACATAATAAACTCCAACGCCGACATAGTGTGCATACAGGAGGGGGACTACTGGGCCGACTGGGACAAGGTCGAGAAAAAGCTGCACAATATATATAGGTATATGGACGTGCTCGGAAAAGACTCCGCGCCGACCACCATGAGATGCTTCTCGAAGCTCAGGATAATAAAGGCGGAGCAGCTGGCCTTTCCCGGAAGCTTCAACTCCACGGTGGCGTTCTACCTGCAACACACCGGCGGCGACACAATAATAGTCGTAAGCAACCACCTGCAAAGCGACAACCTCACCCCCGAGGAGCTTGACAACTACTCCGCGCTCGTGAATGGCAAAAAGGAGGCGGGGCGCAAAAACCACGCAACGGCATTGCTGTCGGTGCTGCGCAAAGTTGCGGGCGCGGCCGAGAAGCGCGGCTCGCAGGTTGACAGCGTGGCGGCGTTCATCAACGCACACAAAGACACGCCCATGATACTGTGCGGCGACTTCAACGACACACCAATATCCTACTCGCGCCGCGAAATCGCCCGCCACCTCACCGACGCATACGCAACAACAGGCCTCGGTCCGGGCTTCACATACACCAGCAACGGTATGCACGTGAGGATAGACCACATGATGTGTTCGCACCACTGGAAACCCTACGCCGCGAAAGTAAACAGCCACGCAAAAGGCTCCGACCACTACCCTATTACGGCATTCTTTAAGCTAAAAGCCAAATAATACACCCTCACAGGCTTTCAAGTATTAAAAAAAATGTATATTTGCAACCCTACTGCCAAAAGAAAAAATAAAAATAATAATAAACCAAATGCAAAACAAAGGATTCATAAAGGCGATTGCAGTATTACTAACACTAATCTGCATTTACTACCTCTCGTTCTCATTTGTTACCAGCCACTTCACAAGCAAGGCTGAGAAAATGGGAGAGGTAGCCGGCGCACAATATCTTGATTCTATAAAGAACGAGAAAGTGTGGCTCGGCGCGTACACGTTCAAACAGTGCCAGGAGATGCAGATAGGTCTCGGCCTCGACCTCAAGGGCGGTATGAACGTGATTCTCGAAGTATCGGTGCCGGATGTGGTCAAGTCTCTTGCCGACAACTCCACCGACCCAACATTCCTCAAAGCCGTACAGCAGGCTTCCGAGCAGTCTCAGAACAGTCAGGACGACTTCATCACGCTATTCGTGAAGAGCTATCAGTCCGTTGCGGGCAAAAATCACCTTGCAGAGGTTTTCGCGACGCAGCAGCTCAAAGGACAGGTGGCGACAAACAGCACCGACGCGCAAATAGAAAAGGTGTTGCGCAAGGAGGTCTCCGCAGCGATTGACAACTCTTACAAAGTGCTCCGCACACGTATCGACCGCTTCGGCGTGGCTCAGCCCAACATCCAGACCCTTCAGGGACAGATGGGGCGCATTCTTGTTGAAATGCCGGGCATAAAGGAGCCTGACCGCGTGAGGAAGCTTCTTCAGGGAAGCGCGAACCTCGAATTCTGGGAGACATACGACGGAAGCGTGATAATACCCTACCTGTCGCAGATTGACGCAAAGCTCGCCGCAGCAGGAAGCACTGCTGCAAAAGCTGACACGGCTAAGGCAGAACCCGCAACGGAAGAAGTGAAAGCCGACACCGCAAAGGCTGAAAAAGATGCAAGCGTAAACGCCGCTGCCGCGCTCAAGAAACTTGAAGCCGGCAAAGGCAAGGCAAAGGAAGACGCAAAGGCTGATGCCGACCTCAAAAAGCAGCATCCGCTCCTCGCATCAATGTCGCCCGCACAGGGCGGAAGGGGCTGCGTGGTGGGATATGTGCTCGCCCGCGACACCGCAGAGGTGATGAAGATGCTCACATCGGCTGACGCACAAAAGCTGCTGCCCAAAGACCTCAAGCTGTGCTGGGGCGTTAAACCCTCGGACGTAAGCACAAAGCAGGACGTATTTGAACTTTATGCTCTGAAAGTTACCGAGCGCAACGGACGCGCACCGCTTGAAGGCGATGTAATCACAACCGCAAAGGACGACTACGACCAGTTCCACCGTCCCTGCGTGAGCATGTCGATGAACACCGACGGCGCACGCCGCTGGGCTGCCATTACAAAGAAGAACAAGGACCACGCAATAGCTATCGTGCTTGACGGCTTCGTTTACAGTGCGCCCAATGTGGAGAACGAAATCACCGGCGGACAGTCGCAAATCACCGGACACTTCACCGCCGAGGACACCAAAGACCTTGCAAACGTGCTGCAGTCGGGTAAGATGCCCGCCCCCGCCCACATTGTGCAGGAGGACATCGTAGGTCCTTCACTCGGTCAGGAGTCAATTATCCAGGGCTTCACCGCCTGTGTGATTGCATTCATAATCCTCATGATCTATATGTGCGCAATCTACGGAATGATCCCCGGTATGGTTGCAAACTGCGCATTGTTGCTCAACTTCTTCTTCACGTTCGGGGTGCTCACCTCGTTCCAGGCCGCCCTCACAATGTCGGGTATCGCCGGTATGGTGCTTTCGCTCGGTATGGCGGTCGATGCCAACGTGCTTATATATGAGCGCACCAAGGAGGAGCTGCGAAGCGGCAAACTTGTGAAGAACGCCCTTGCCGATGGCTACAAGCACGCATTCTCGGCAATCTTCGACTCCAACCTCACGTCAATCATCACCGCTATAATACTGTTCAACTTCGGTACAGGACCTATTCGCGGATTTGCCACAACGCTCATCATCGGTCTGCTCGCGTCGTTCTTCACAGCCGTATGGCTCACACGTATTGCATACGAGCATTTCATGAACAAGGACAAGTGGCTTCACATCACGTTCACCACGAAGATTTCGGAGAACATCATGCGTGACCCGCACTACAACATTCTCGGCGCATCGAAGAAGCTGCTCGTGGTTTGCGTCGCACTGATTGTGGTGATGCTGGTTTCGTTCGGCGTGCGCGGCCTCAGCAAAGGCATCGACTTCACCGGCGGCCGCAACTACGTTGTGCAGTTTGAACAGAAAGTTACCCCCGAAGAGGTTCGCGACCTACTGCAAAAGGAAGTGGGCGACCAAGCTAACGTTTCTGCCATCGCCCTCGGAACAGACGGCAAGACACTCCGCGTGTCAACCAACTACAACATAAACGACAACTCCAGCGATGCAGATATGCAGTCGGAGAAGTTCGTTTACCAGGCTCTGAAGAAAGGCAAGCTGCTTGCCGACTATGTAACGCTCGAACGCTTCATCGACCGCGACAACCGCGCCGGCGGCTCAATCATCAGCTCGCAGAAGGTGGGTCCCTCGGTGGCAAAAGACGTAACAAACGGAGCAATCATCAGCGTGATACTCGCGCTCGTTGCAATCTTCCTCTACATCCTCGCACGTTTCCACAACGTGGCATACTCTGTGGGCAGCACCGTGGCCCTCACGATTGACACATTGCTCATCATCGGTATGTACTCGCTCTGCTGGGGCTGGGTTCCGTTCTCGCTCGAGATTGACCAGACGTTTATCGGTGCGGTGCTTACGGCAATCGGTTACTCAATAAACGACAAGGTGGTGATTTTCGACCGTGTGCGCGAATACTTCCACCTCTATCCCAAGCGCGACAACCGCCGCATATACAACGATGCGCTCAACAGCACCCTCAGCCGTACAATCAACACCGGCGGCACAACGCTCGTTGTTCTGCTCTGCATCTTCATCTTCGGCGGCGAGAGCATACGCTCATTCGCATTCGCGATGATACTCGGTGTGGTGTTCGGAACGCTCTCCTCGCTCTATGTGGCATCGCCCATTGCATACTTTGTGATGAAGCGCACACGCCGCAGCACGGCAAATGTCAAGGCAGAGGAAATTCCCGCAAACGCCAAGGAAGCATAAACCCGAACATAACTTTATAATATAATTGTTGAGAGGATCTCGCCGGAGCCGACACTGGTTCCGGCGAGTTTTTTATGTTTCGGGAAAAATATTACCGTACATTTCGGGAGGCGGTTTGAAATGCGGCTCATGCGGCAACATACAGGGCGTATGCGACACACACGACAAACGCACAAACAACAATTAACCAGTAAATTGCACCGCTTGTAGGGGCGTATTGCATACGCCCTGAATTGCGCCGATTTGCGATGTCGTGGCGGCGGTTTGCGGTGCGGTTCAAGCGGTGGAGTAAAGGGCGTATGCGATACGCGCGACAAACGTACAAACAACAATTAACCAGTAAATTGCACTGCTTGTAGGGGCGTATGGCATACGCCCTGAATTGCACGGTTTTGCAATGTCGTGGCGGTGTTTGCCGGTGCGGTTTACGCGGTGGCATACAGGGCGTATGCAACACACGCAACAAACATACAAACGACAATTAACCAATAAATTGCACCGCTTGTAGGGGCGTATTGCATACGCCCGGATTGCACCGCTTCGCGATGTCTTGGTGGCGGTTTGCGGTGCGGTTCATGCGGTGGCATACAGGGCGTATGCAATACGCCCCTACAAATGGCGCAA
>CAVCON010000136.1:0-6504 GCA_963603805.1 Oscillospiraceae bacterium | reverse complement strand
GTATTTGTTATTCTGAAGCTCAAACTATTAATATTTTCTCAATTGCGCATAGTCCTGATGGAAGCCTCTTGGTCAATGCGTGACTTGCATCGGATATTTGCGGATATGCGTCTATACCGTCGTTGATGTGGTAGAGGTCGCATATCTTGTCAATGGTATGACAATCCTCTGAATCCATGCTGTATCTCTTTGGTATTGGCTTTTTCTGTTTCAACAATGCTTTCCTGTCTTGTCATAAACACGGAGTCCAAAACAGAGCGTTTGATACGAGTGAGCCGTTTTCCGATATTGACGGCAGGAATAGTGCCGTTCTTTATCAGCCGATAGAGCGTTGTTCGCTCCACACCGAACATCGCCACCGCTTCTTTCACTGACACATATTCCCTAATGTCTGGAATGAGTTGGGCCATCTGAGTCAGCCGTTTGTTCTTCTCCTTTGCGTCCTTCTTGCGTTTCCACGCCACCTTGCTGCACTTAGGTGAGCAATATTGGCAGTCAAGAGTCTTGGCGAGGAACACCTTGCCACAGACCTTACACTTGCGTTTGATTTCAAATCCTATTGCAGGCATATTTTCTATTTTTAAGTATGCATTAGTAGGAATAAGTTCCACATTATCTACTTTTTGTTGTGTTGCAAATGTGTTGCAAATGTGCTGCAAATAAGCGATAAACAAACGCATAACAAAGACACAAGAACCCTATAAACGCAAAAAGCGTGCAATTCATTGAGCTGCACGCTTTTGATTATTGTTTAACATCTGTTTTCTTCTTGGCAATTATTTCACCTCCTCGAAGTCTGCGTCCTGAATGTCGTCGTCCTTTTTGGTGTCGCTTGAAGCATTTGCGTTCGACTGCTGGTTTCCGCCAAAGCCTGCACCACCAGCTGCACCGGCACCCGGGTTTGCGCCGCCTGTTTGCTGGTACATCTGCGCACTGGCTGCCTGCCAAGCTTCATTCAATCCTTTTATAGCAGAATCTATTGCAGCGACATCGCCGCTCTTGTGAGCGTCCTTCAAAGCCTGAACTGCTTTCTCTATCGCTGGTTTCTTGTCAGCGGGAAGCTTGTCGCCCAGTTCCTTCAGTTGGTTCTCGGTCTGGAATATCATGCTGTCCGCCTCGTTCAGTTTGTCTATGCGCTCTTTCTGCTTCTTGTCTGCCTCGGCATTCTGTTCCGCCTCGTTCTTCATGCGGTCAATTTCCTCTTTGCTAAGACCGCTCGAAGCCTCGATGCGAATTTCCTGTTCTTTGCCAGTAGCTTTGTCCTTTGCAGAAACTTTCAAAATACCGTTAGCGTCAATGTCGAACGAAACTTCTATCTGGGGAACTCCACGGCGTGCGGGGGCTATTCCCGTCAAATTGAACTGTCCGATGCTCTTGTTCTGGGCTGCCATGGGACGTTCGCCTTGCAGCACGTGTATTGTAACCTCTGTCTGATTGTCTGCCGCAGTCGAGAATGTCTGTGCCTTTTTGCACGGAATGGTGGTATTAGCGTCTATGAGCTTGGTCATCACTCCGCCAAGTGTCTCTATGCCAAGGGACAGCGGCGTTACATCAAGAAGCACGATGTCGCCTACCCCACTCTCCTTATTAAGGATGGCACCCTGGATGCTTGCGCCCACGGCAACCACCTCGTCGGGATTAACACCTTTCGAAGGCACCTTGCCAAAGAAGTCCTGAACAGCCTGCTGAACGGCAGGAATACGGCTTGAACCGCCAACGAGTATAACCTCGTCTATGTCGGATGTGCTGATATTTGCGTCTGCAACAGCCTTTTGGCAAGGTTCGAGACAGCTTTGTATCAATTCATGGCACAGGCTTTCAAATTTGGCACGTGTCAAGGTCTTCACCAAATGCTTAGGCATACCGTCAACCACAGTGATGTAAGGCAAGTTGATTTCGGTGGAAGCCGAAGACGAAAGTTCAATCTTGGCTTTTTCGGCAGCCTCTTTCACGCGCTGCATTGCCATCGGGTCTTTCGTAAGATCAGCACCCTCCTCGCTCTTGAACTCGCCAACGAGCCAGTCCATTATCTTCTGGTCGAAGTCATCACCGCCAAGGTGGGTGTTACCATTGGTGGAAAGCACTTCAAACACGCCGCCGCCAAACTCAAGAATAGAGATATCAAATGTACCGCCACCAAGGTCGAACACAGCTATCTTCATATCCTTCTTTGCCTTGTCAAGACCGTATGCAAGCGCAGCCGCAGTCGGTTCGTTCACAATACGCTTAACATTAAGTCCGGCAATTTCGCCAGCCTCTTTCGTAGCCTGACGCTGCGAGTCTGAGAAGTACGCCGGCACAGTGATAACGGCATCCGTTACTTTCTGACCAAGATAATCCTCTGCGGTTTTCTTCATTTTCTGCAAAACCATTGCAGAAATCTCCTGTGGAGTATATAGCCTTCCGTCAATGTCCACACGCGGGGTGTTGTTGTCGCCGCGCTCCACCTTGTAAGGCACACGGCTGATTTCTTGCTGCACCTGATCGTAGGTTTCACCCATAAACCTCTTTATGGAGTAGATGGTGTTTTTCGGGTTGGTTACTGCCTGACGTTTTGCAGGGTCGCCCACCTTTCTTTCACCGTCTTTGGTAAACGCCACCACACTCGGAGTGGTGCGTTTGCCTTCACTATTTGCTATTACAACCGGCTCGTTGCCTTCAAACACGGCAACACAGGAATTGGTTGTACCTAAGTCGATTCCAATAATCTTTCCCATGATTTATTTTATTTTTTATTGTTATTCGTTTATGTTGTGCCGCCCGCTCTTTCGGGCAGCTGTAAATACAGAAGCAATGAGTGTGCCAAAACTTTTTTATTACCGTTGTTTTTTGTTTGTTCTTACGCCACAACGCCGGCACATGACATTTTGGCACTATGATTATAGCGCCATTGACACAGCACAAGACGAAACAGGCGATACGAGCACAACAAGCGCAACTACGCCAAAACTACCAAAAGTCCACAAATTCACTTGCTATATTTGCCCCGTAAACTGCATTCATGCACAATACGCAACAATAAAACAGGCAAAATATGAGCATCAAGAATTTTATCAACCGCCCAATAATGTCGGTCATGCTTTCGGTCGTTACCGTCATTACAGGCGTCATCGGACTGCTGAACCTTCCAATAGAGCAATATCCCGACATCGCCCCACCCACAGTGAAGGTTAGTGCAACATACACGGGAGCAAATGCCGAAACCATCATGAAAAGCGTAGTAACCCCTTTGGAAGCTTCGATAAATGGTGTGGAGAATATGCAGTACATGACATCCTCGGCGGCAAACAACGGCACTTGCACCATCACGATATACTTCAAGCAAGGTTCAGACCCGAACATGGCGGTGGTGAATGTGCAAAACCGCGTGGCTTCGGCGCAAGGACTGTTGCCCGCCGAGGTTGTGAAAAGCGGCGTAACGGTGAAGAAAACGCAGAACTCCAATTTGAAATTCATCACGCTCTACAGCCCCGACGGACGCTATGACTCAAAATTTCTCACCAACTATATGAAGATTAACATTGAGCCGCGACTGTCCCGCATTGCCGGCGTGGGCGAGGTGAACGTGTTTGGTGCAGACTACGCCTTGCGCATTTGGCTCGACCCAAACAAGATGTATGCACACGGCCTTGTGCCAAGCGACATCGACAATGCCTTGGCTGCACAAAACATCGAGTCGCCTACAGGCTCATTGGGCGCAGAGTCGGACAACACGTTTCAATACGTGCTGAAATACCGTGGACGGCATACGGATGCCGAGGAGTTTAGAAACATCGTGATAAAGGCTACGGACAATGGCGGAGTTTTGCGGCTTGGCGACGTGGCAGAAGTGGAACTGGGAACGGTAAACTATAACTTAAAAAGCACGACTAACGGCTTGCCCGGTGCTTCGGCAAGCATCACGCAGACAGCCGGAACGAATGCTAATGATATTATCAAACAGATAGACAAGGTTGAGGACGAAGTAAGGCAAACGCTTCCAGAAGGGATGATACTCGAAGACCAGACAAGCGTGATGGACTTTCTCGGTGCTTCAATGCGCAATGTTACAGAAACACTAATTATCGCCCTTGTCCTTGTAATCATCGCCGTATTTGTATTCTTGCGCGACTGGCGTTCAACGGTTGTGCCTGTCATTGCCATTCTCGTTTCGCTCATCGGCACTTTCGCTTTCATGTATGCCGTGGGGGTTTCGCTCAACCTGCTCACGCTTTTTGCCCTCGTGCTTGTCATTGGAACGGTGGTGGACGACTCCATCGTTGTGGTGGAGGCGGTACAAGCGAAACTCGGCAAAGGCGGTATCTCCGCTTTTCAAGCCACGCTGGAAGCGATGAAAGAATTGAAGTCAGCCCTCGTTACAACAACCATCGTTTTCATGGCGGTGTTCATCCCAGTAAGTTTCACAAGCGGAACAACAGGCGTATTCTATAAGGAGTTCGGACTGACAATGGCTGCCGCCGTGGCAATCTCGCTCTTCAATGCCCTGACCCTTTGTCCAGCACTTAGTGCGATGATATTAAAAGGAAAGTCCGCCAAAAACGCCAAAAAACAAAATAAATGGCTTACCCATTATCTCCGTTGTGTGCTGGCAACCATCCGTCATCGCAAACTCGTGCTGCTCTCATTGCCTGTTGCCATTGCTGTCTTGGCTGTCATGGTTATGACAACAAAGACAAGTCTTGTGCCGCAGGAAGACATGGGAACGATAGACGTGAACGTGCAATGCCGCCCGGGATACAGCCTTGCACAGACTTCCAGGGTGATGGACCAAGTGGAAGCTGCGGTAAAGAACATCCCGCAAATCAAGATATACACACGCATTGACGGCAGGGATGCCCAGCAAAACCAGACTTCATCGGCAGGATTTCTGTCCGTAAGGTTGAAAAACTGGTCGGAGCGTTCACGCCCGGAAGATGACATAGACAGCGTGGTCAACGAAATATACCGTCGCACCGCTTGCATCAGGGAGGCAGATGTCAACTGTGCCACACTCCCCACAATACGCGGTTACGGTTCGGCAAGCGGCTTTGAACTGTATGTGCAGAACCGCAAGGATGAAGACTTCGCCGCACTTTCGGATGCCACCAAACAATTTGTTGACAGCCTGAACCAACGCCTGGAAATAGCCAAAGCGCATTATACATTCAAGATGGATTATCCACAATATATTGTGGACGTGGATGCCGCACGCTGCATGATGAAAGGCGTGTCGCCAAAAGACGTACTCGGCGTGCTGTCTGCTTATTTAGGCGGCGACTACGCCTCGAACATCAACAAATACACCAAACTCTACCGCGTAATGGTTCAGTCGGCTGCCGCATACCGGCTGAACGAGGCTTCCTTGGCAAATATGTATGTACGGGGCAATGACGGGGCTATGTCGCCATTAAGCGAATATGTTACGCTGAAGAAAGTGAACGGTGCGGAATATCTCACCCACTTCAACCAGTTTCCTGCCATACGGGTGAACGGAACTGCCGCTCCCGGCTACAGTTCGGGACAGGCTATCCAAGCCATAAGCGAAGTGGCTTCCGCGACACTTCCCATTGGTTTCAGCTATGAATTGGGCGGACTTTCACGCGAGGAGTCGTCGCAAGGCAATACAACAGCCTTGATACTCGCCATAAGCCTTGTGTTCATCTACATCATCCTGTGCTGCCTGTATGAAAGTCTGCTCATTCCGTTTGCCATCCTCCTCGTAGTGCCGTTCGGGCTGTGCGGCAGCTTTCTTTTGTCCTCCGTGTTCGGCATCGACAACAGCATCTATATGCAGATAGGTTTGGTTATGCTCATCGGTATGCTGGCCAAGACCGCAATCCTGCTCACGGAGTATGCCACGGAGCGGCGGCGCAAGGAAGGGCTTTCCATTGTCCGTGCCACCCTCTCCGCAGCCTCCGTCCGCTTGCGTCCAATCGTGATGACAGCAAGCGTGATGATTATCGGCATGATGCCGTTGATGCTCGCTCATGGAGCAGGGGCAAGAGGCAATGCCGCCATAGGCACTTGCGTAGTTGGTGGAATGGCGGCAGGCACCATTGCCATTTTGCTGTGCCTCCCACCACTTTTCTGCATATTTGAAAGATGGGACGAGAAGATAAGGAGCAAAAAGCTAACCACTTGATGCACGGCCTAATACAATTTAAAACAGACCAACAGGACCGCCCAAAGAAAGCCTTTTGCAACGATTTGTTTTTCAAATATTTGCAAAGGGCAAAAAAAGGTTTGATGTAGTTTAAATTATATCAGACATAATTTTTTCTACATGGGACATAGTTTTTTCTATGTCCCATGTAGTTTTCCTAATCATTTGGGAAAGGAAAACCAGTTTCGCGCCCTGTCCTCTTTCTTTATACATTTTATCGTCTCTATACTCCTCGCGGTTTCATTTCTTCTTTTTTACGCGCTTTTTTGAAACATAAAGTTTGCTTTCCCGCGCCAAACCTTTCTTTTAAACCGCGCCCTGTCCCCTTACCTTTCTGTTTGAACGCTGTCGCAAGCCGGGGG
>CAVCON010000135.1:0-6538 GCA_963603805.1 Oscillospiraceae bacterium | reverse complement strand
GCAATTCAGGGCGTATGCAATACGCCCCTACAAGCGGTGCAATTTCCTTACAGATTGTTGTTTATGTGTTTGTGCGGTGCATTGCATACTCCTTGTACAACATCACACAAACCGCATCGGCAAACACCGCAACGATATTGCAAATTGGCGCAATCCGGGCGTATGCCATACGCCCCTACAATTGGCGCAATTTCTTTATTGATTGTTGTTTGCGCGTTTTTCAAAACTATGGTTTTTGCGGCGTTATTTTTGGGAATGGCGGAAACTAATTGTATTTTTGCTTTCGCCCCATAAAAAATTGCGCACCTTCAGGCAAGGTTTCCGGCATGGGGGCATTATATATATGTATCAACAACAAAACATGGAAAAATGAAATGCCTGAACTATCTTCTGCCGGTGATGCTGCTGCTCCCGGCGTTCGCGCTGCAATCGTGCGATGACGATGACGACAACTCAAAAAACTACGCCAACGCAACCGTTACGCTGAAAACAAACCCCGACGATAACAAGTTCTATATGCAGCTTGACGACTCCACCACCGTACTGCCGGCAAACATCAAGGTGTCGCCCACCGGCAAGAACGAGGTGAGGGCACTCGTGAACCTGAAGTTCACCAAAAACAACGCAGCCCCCTACTCCCGCGAGGCGTTCGTGAACTGGATTGACACAATAAGAACGAAAGACATGGCGCAAAACCACGGGGACGACAACGCCACGCTCTACGGCGACGACCCTGTGGAAATCGTCAACCATTGGGCCACCAACGCTGAGGACGGCTACCTAACGCTGCGCTTCAGAACTTACCACAGCGGAAACACCACGCACAGGCTCAACCTTGTTAAAGGCGGCAACGATAACGAGGTGGTGCTGTATCATGACGCCGCCGGGGACAAAGGTGGGCGCGTGGGCGACGGCATGATAGCCTTCCGTCTTGAAAAGCAGCCCGACAGCGACGGCACGCCTAAGGAAATGACGCTGAAATGGAAATCGTTCAACGGCGGGGAAAAGAGCGTTAAGTTCAAATACATCCCCCGCAAGCAATAAGGCGGCACGAGGCACGCCATAATATATAATGAGTCTGTTCGCAACCGACAAAGAGCGCGGAATACTCTCGCTTTTCAAAAAAGATGACCCCTCGGCAATGAGCGTCCTGTATAACGAATATGCAGGATGGCTCACCGCCGTATGCTCGCGCTATGTCGGCAATGCGGACGACTGCAAGGATGTGCTTCAGGAGACGTTCATAAAGATTTTCACCCAGATTGGCACGTTTGAGTATCGCGGCAAAGGCTCGCTCAAGGCGTGGGCGGGGCGCATAGCCGTGAACGAGGCGTTGCAGATGCTGCGGCGCAAGGCGGCAACGCCGGTTGAGAACGCCGAAACCCTGCCCGACCTGCCCGACGATGAACCCGATGTGGAAAGCCTTTCGGCACAAGAGATAGCAGACATGATAAAAAAGCTTCCGCAAGGCTACCGCACGGTGTTCAACCTATACGCCGTTGAGGGCAGAAGCCACAAGGAGATAGCCGCAACGCTCGGCATAAGGCCCGACACATCGGCTTCGCAATTCCACAAGGCAAAGAATATGCTCGCCAAGATGATTAACGACTACAAAAAACAAAAGGAGCTGCAATGAGAGACGAATGGACAAAACGGCTGCAAACACGCCTTGAAAACCATGAGGAAACGCCTCCGCAGGGACTGTTTGCCGACATACAGAAAGAGATGTCGCGGCGCGGCGCAGCCCACTCCGCCAAAAAGCGCAGGAACGCCGCCGTGTGGCTGTGGACTGTGCCGGCAGCGGCGGCGGTTGCAGCAGTGGGGCTGTTCCTTGCCAATGCGGTGGACAAGGCTGTAATCGCAACCCTGCCCGCAACCGGCAAAATGCCGCCTGTTGTGACGGCAAGCACAACGGACAGCGCGGAAACGCCGGCGCAAACCATTTTGGCGAAAGCGGAAACGCCACGCCGGAAACGCATCGTTCCCCAAGCGACTGCCGATGCCGAAACATACACAACGGAAACCGCAGAAACCGCAACGCAGAGCGAACCCGAAACGGTGAAGAACGAGATAAAAACCTTGAGGGCTGCGAAAAAAAACGCCCCAACCGCAAGCGTAGTACACGCGCTCCAAAGCGGCGCAAGTGCCGCACAGCACAAAAACGGCGGCACGCGCATAAGCCTCGGCGCATACTACGGCGGGACAGCGGGCTGCACCAACAGGGCGGACGGCGTTATGCTGACGGCGGGAAAGCCTTTCGGCGAATACCCAAAGGAAATGGAGGGCAACGAAAACGCCATGCTCACCGCCACATCGCGCACGCTGCACACCAAAGCCAGCCACAGCCAACCCATAAAGGCAGGCGTGAGCGCAAAGCTCCACTTGGGCGAACGCTGGGGCGTGGAAACAGGAGTGGAATACAGCTACCTGTCGTCGCAGTTCGACTATGACAACGGCAACACCGCAGTAAGCACCGAAAAACAGCACCTGCACTACATCGGAATACCCGTAAAGGCAAGCTACTCCATAGTCAAGACCAAAAAGCTCAACATATACGCCGCCGCAGGTGGCGCGGTGGAAAAACTCGTTAAGGGCAAAAGCACCACGCACTACCTTGATGCAAGCGGCAAGCCCGACATTACAGAAAGCGTGAGCGAAAGCCGCCCGCAGTTCTCTGTAAGCGCGGCGGCGGGGGCGGAATACACCGTGGGCGGAAACGTAGGCGTTTACATAGAGCCGGGCGTGAGCCACCACTTCGACAACAACAGCGGCGTGGAGAACATCTACAAAAAACGCCCCACAAACTTCAGCCTGTCAATGGGTGTAAGAATAAACTTCAGCAAATAAGCAAGAACATGAAAAAAGCAAAACTACTACAAGGCATAATGATGTGCGCCATCGCGGCTGCACTGACGGTTTCCTGCGCAAGTGGCGGGGCAAGCATTAAATACGAAGTGGCGCACAACTATTTCGTGAACAGGAACGCGGCTATCCCCCAAGACATGAAAATACAGAGCCAGAAAGAATTTGACCGCTGCTTCGGAATGGCGGCAACAATGGGGAAGAACGGCAGACCCACTGAAATAGATTTCGCAAAGAGCTTCGTGATAGCAAAGGTGATGCACGTTACCGACACACTGACCGAAGTTTCGCCGCTAAGCCTCAAAAAAGGCGCAAACGGTAGTCTGGTGCTGAAGTCAGCAGTGAAAACCGGCGAAAAAACGAGCTATTTCATGCAGCCGTTCTACATAATCATCGTTGACCGCAAGTATGCCGACTGCAAAATAACCGAAAGCGAATAACAACCGACCCAAACAATCTAACACATTGAGTTTCAGAAAAATATCCAAACAACACATATCCAATATAACTAACTGTTTTCCAGATGTTTGAAAGTGGCGAAAAAAGGTCTGATGTAATTTGAATTATATCTGATATAATTTTTCCTACATAGGACGTAGTTTTTCCCATGTCCGATGTAGAAAAATTCCCCGCTTTCATGCGAGGCTTAATACGGACTTACATAATTACTGTTACACATTTTCGGCACGCGGCCGCACTCGCAGGATTTCCCGCAGTGCGGCCGTGTTGTGCAATGTCAAAGCTATGGGGGCTGAACATTTGGCGACTATCGGGTTTTTCCTTAATTTTGCATACAACAAAAACTGTTTTTCATGGAAACTACACGTCAGAACAAGATAGCGCGGCTTCTGCAAAAGGAGCTGAGCGAGATTTTCGAGCAGCAAACCCGCCAGACGCACGGCATGATTGTGAGCGTGAGCAAATGCAGGATTAGCCCCGACCTCAGCGTGTGCACGGCATACCTCAGCGTGTTCCCCTCGGAAAAGGCAAAGGAGACCGTTGACAACATAAGCGCGAGCGCACGCTCCATACGCTACGAACTGGGCAAGAGGGTGCGCTTCCAGCTCAGGATAATCCCAGAGCTGCGCTTCTTCGTTGACGACTCGCTCGACTACATACAGCACATCGACGAACTGCTGAAGAAATAAAGGCGCAGAAACGTGAACTTTCCCCTTTTCATAGCACGGCGATACTTGTTTGCCCGCCGCAGGAAGCACGCCATAAACCTTATATCGGGCGTTGCCGTGGCGGGGGTTGCCTTTGCCACGATAGCGATGGTCTGCACGCTGTCTGTGTTTAACGGCTTCCAGGACCTGGTGGCATCGCTGTTCACCTCGTTCGACCCCGAACTGAAAGTAACGCCCGTAGAGGGCAAGGCGATTGCAGCCGACGACCCCTCCGTTACCGCAATAAAGAAGTCGCCGCTTGTGTTCGCCGCCACGGAATGCGTGGAGGGGCTTGCGCTGGCAAAGTATTACGACAACCAGACGGTGGTTACTATAAAGGGGGTGGACAACAACTATTCCAAGACGAGCGACATCGCGTCCATTCTCTACGGCGACGGTGATTTCAGGCTGAAAGCCGATGTGCTGAACTACGGCACGCCGGGAATACAGCTCGCGCAGCAGCTTCAGCTCGGCGTGCGCTATTCCTCGCCGCTCGACATATACGCCCCGCGAAAGGGCGAAAGGATTGACGCGGCAAACCCGGCGCAGAGTTTCAACCACGACCAGCTTTATTCGCCTGGGGTGGTGTTCTCGGTGAAGCAGAAAAAATATGACGCGAGCTACATCATAACCTCGCTCGACTTTGCGCGTTCGGTGTTCGAGCAGCAAGGGTGCATAACATCGCTCGAGCTTAGGCTGAAAGACGGCACCGACATTGCGGCGGCGCAAAAGGAACTCACGAAACTCGGCAAGGGAAAGCTGAAGATAGAAAACCGCTACGAACAGCAGGAGGACGTGTTCCGCATAATGAGGATAGAGAAATTAGTGGCCTACCTGTTCCTTACGTTCATTCTCATCGTGGCGTGCTTCAACATAGTAGGCTCGCTGTCGATGCTGATTATAGACAAGCGCAAGGATATGCTCACCATACGCTCGCTCGGCGCGGACAATGCCACAATAGCAAAGGTCTTTCTTTACGAGGGACGCATGATTGCCATCACCGGGGTGGTTATAGGCATCGCGGTAGGCGTTGCGCTGTGCATGGCACAGCAGCATTTCGGACTTATAAAGATGGGCAACGAGGCGGGAAGCTTCATAATCGACTCATATCCCGTCAGCGTGCGCTGGGGGGACGTTGTGCTTACTTTCCTGACCGTCATCGTTGCCGGCTACATATCCACGTGGTATCCCGTGAGGTATCTTAGCAGAAAACTGCTTTAAGCGAAACAAAACAAATACAATATAAAACCATGAAACCTGCAACATTTCAAAAGAGAACCGCGACAATGCTGCTTTTTGCCGCGAGCGCGTTTGCGCTGACATCGTGCTTCAGCATAAAGACATCGGGAGAATACAACACAAAGCAGAAAAACGTGCAGACGGCAAAGGCTGCCACAATTGCCGATCTGCATCCGTGGAAAGGGAAAAAGGTTGCCTATTTCGGCGACTCCGTTACCGACCCCAACGTGTTGCCTAACGACACAAAGTACTGGGGCTTCCTGCGCGACTGGCTCGGCATGACGCCATACGTTTACGGCGTGAACGGAATGCAGTGGAACGACATCCCACGCCAGACGGACGAACTGAACAAACAGCACGGCCAGGACGTTGACGCAATAATGATTTTCATAGGCACAAATGACTTCAATGGCGGAGTGCCAATAGGAAAATACTACAGCGAGAACACCGAAAAAGTTGTGGCAGCCACAGGCGAGGCCAAGAGCGAAAAAACACGTCTGCACCGCACAATAATAAAGGACGGATCAACGCTTTGCGGGCGCATAAACGCCGCGCTCGAAAAAATAAAGTCGTTGTACCCCACAAAGCAAGTGGTGCTGCTCACTCCAATACACAGAGCCTACGCAGAGTTCGGCAGCAACAACGTGCAGCCTGACGAAAATTGGCAAAACAAAGACGGAGAATGGTTCTCAAACTACGTTGAGGCAATAAAGCAAGCCGGCAGCGTGTGGTCAGTGCCGATTATCGACACAAACGCCCTTTGCGGGCTGTATCCCATACTTGACTCCAACACGCAGTTCTTCCACGACAGCAAAACTGACCGCCTACATCCCAATGCCGAAGGGCACAAACGCATTGCGCAGACGCTGTTTTACCAGCTCCTCTCCTTGCCCTGCACTTTCTGACGCAGACTTTTCGCATCAGTTTTGCCCTACACATATACAATACACAATCAGCCAACGAATTGCACCGCTTGTAGGGGCGTATGGCATACGCCCTGAATTGCGCCGATTCACAATGTCGTAGCTATGTTTGTTGATGCGGTTCATGCGATGGCATACAGGGCGTATGCGATATACGTTACAAACGTGCAAACAACGATTAATCAGAAAATTGCGCCAATTGTAGGGGCGTATTGCATACGCCCTGAATCGCGCCGGTTTGCAATGTTGTGACAGTGTTTGCCGATACGGTTCATGCGGTGGTATAAAGGGCGTATGCAATACGCCCCTACATATATACTGTATGCAATCAACAGACAACATACACCG
>CAVCON010000134.1:0-6610 GCA_963603805.1 Oscillospiraceae bacterium | reverse complement strand
TATGTCTGATATAATTTTTTCTACATAGGACATAGTTTTTCCTACATCCGATGTAATTTTCGGGCATTTGCCATGCATCATATTTATCCTTGACACACCGTTTGAAATCGGGTTTGCTTATTGCACAATTTCATACCAACTTTTAATGGCATTTCGTAACTCATATAAAAATATATGCGTGTGGGATTTTTTCGTAAATTTGCAACTATACATCAATATTTCGCCATGCCACTGTATGTACCCAAAAATCTGCCGGCGATAAAGGAGCTTGCCGCGCAGGGCATTAAAATATATTCCGAAATCCCGCAGGGTGTCAAGCCTTTGCGCATTCTGCTTTTGAACCTCATGCCAATAAAGCAGGTTACGGAAAGCGACATAGCACGCCAGCTTTCAAAAACCGACCTGCCGGTGGAGCTTGTTCTCGTGAAAATACGCGGGCAGAAGTACAAGAACACCCCGCAGGAGCACATGGACACTTTCTACCGCAATTTCGACGAACTTGCATCGCGCCAGTACGAAGGAATGATTGTTACGGGTGCGCCGGTGGAAAGGATACCGTTCGAGGACGTGAGGTATTGGAAACAGCTCACCGAGATTTTCGACTGGTCGCGCACGGAGATAGGTTCGGCAGTGTATCTCTGCTGGGGGGCGCAGGTGGGGCTTTACCACCACTACGGCGTGCCGAAATACGATTTGCCGAAGAAGCTTTTCGGAGTTTACAGGCAGGAACTCATGAAGCAGGACCTGCCAATTTTCCGCAACATACCCCACGTGTTCAACATGCCCAACAGCCGCTACACCGAAGTGCGCAAAAGCGACATTGACAAGGTGGACGACCTTGAGATATTTGCGCAGGGAGAGAGCTCGGGAGTGGGAATAGTGAAACCCAAGAACAGGAGCGAGTTTTTTGTGATGGGGCATCTTGAGTATTCCCCCACGACGCTCGACACAGAATACAGGCGCGACATTGCGCGTGGGCTTGAAATCGACATGCCGGAAAACTACTATGTGGACAACAACCCGGATAAAGACCCCGATTATTCGTGGCAGAAACCGGCAGACGCATTCTACTCGAACTGGCTGAACTATTACGTCAACAAGAAATGAAAGCCGCAGAAACACGCAGTATCGAACTTTTGTCCCCCGCCCGCAACGCGGACACCGGAATAGAGGCGATACGCCACGGAGCGGACGCCGTATATATAGGTGCGCCAAAATTCGGCGCGAGGGAAGCTGCGGCAAACAGCATAGACGACATAAAACGCCTTGTGGATTTCGCCCACCTTTTCAACGCCAAGGTTTACGCTACGCTCAACACCATTTTGTATGACGGCGAACTGGAGGAGGCAAGGGAAATGGCGTGCAGCCTTTACGGCATAGGCGTTGACGCGCTGCTTGTGCAGGACGTGGCGTTTCTGGAGATGGAACTTCCGCCCATAGCCCTGCACGCAAGCACGCAATGCGACAACCGCACACCCGAGAAAATCAGGCGGCTTTACGATGAGGGCTTTTCAACGGCGGTGCTTGCAAGGGAACTTTCAATAGAAGAAATAGCCGAAATCCACAAGCAGTGTCCCGGAATGCGGCTTGAGGCTTTCGTTCACGGAGCTTTGTGCGTCAGCATGAGCGGACGCTGCTACGCCTCGCAGCATTGTTTCGGGCGCAGCGCAAACCGTGGGGAGTGCGCCCAGTTCTGCCGCCTCCCCTTTGACCTTGAAACCGAAAACGGCGTGAAGATAATCGAGGGCAAGCACCTTTTGTCGCTCCGCGACCTTAACCGCACAGACTTTCTGGAACAGCTGCTTGATGCCGGCGTGAGTTCGCTGAAAATAGAAGGACGTTTGAAAGACGCGGAATATGTCAAGAACATTACGGCGTGGTACAGAAAGAAACTTGACGCGATTTTCGCACGGCGCGGGGAATTCCGCAGGGCTTCGGCGGGAAATGTATCTGTGGCTTTCGAACCCAAACCCGAAAAGAGTTTTAACCGTGGCTTCACGGACTATTTCATGAACGGCAGAACCATGCGGCTTGCCTGTCCCGCCACGCCCAAGAGCATAGGCGAGCCAGTTGGTGAGGTTCGCGAGGTGAGAGACCGCTGCATTGTTGTTTCGGGGCACAAGAAGTTTTCCAACGGCGACGGACTTTGCTTTTTCACCGACAGCGGCGAACTTCGCGGCTTCCGCGTAAACCGTGCGGAGGGCACGCGGCTTTTCCCCGCCTCAATGCCCCGGGAGATAAAGTGCCACACGGGGCTTTTCCGCAATCACGACGAGGCTTTCTCGCAGTTGCTTGCAAAACCGTCGGCAGAGCGCACGCTGAAACTGGACTTCAATCTTTCCGAAACCGAAAGCGGCTATTCCCTTTTCGCAACTGATGAACTTTCGCGCCACGCCGATGCGCAAATAAACTTTGCGCACGAAAAGGCACGCAGTCCGCAGCGCGGCAACATTGTGGCGCAGCTCTCCAAGCTCGGCGGCACTTGTTTTGCGGCTGGCAACATTGAAATAGAAAATGATGAGAACTTCATACCGTCCTCGCTTCTTGCCGAGGCACGCAGAAGCGTTGTGGCTTCGCTGATGGGGCAACCCTTGGAAAGGCCAACGGCTAATGCCGTATGCAAAAAGCCTTTGCTGGAGGACGTGGAGTATTCCGCCAATGTGGCAAACAAACTCGCGGAAAAATTCTACAGGCAGTGCGGGGCGGAAAGCGTAGAACCGGCATGGGAGGTTGAAGAACCGCAAAACGCCCCCATAATGACGTGCCGCTACTGTCTGCGCAACGAGATTGGAATGTGCCTCAAAAGACGCGGCAGCGACCGTTCTTACCTGTTTCTCCGCCTTGCAAACGGCAAACGCTTCCGTCTGGACTTCGACTGCAAGGAATGCATCATGAAGATTTATGCCGAGGAATAGTTTTCTGGGAATTGTGTTTGCGCTTGTTGCGGCAATGGTTGTCGCGGCGGGCTGCACTTATCCGCGCCCACAGATAGACATGAAGTGGGACTGCACGCCGCAGCAGCGCGACTCGATAGAATTTTCCTACAAGCACCATTTTACCGAAAACAGCAACTTTCTCGTAAAAGGCGACAGCCTCATGCTGCTGCCGCAGTCTCCCGCAGACGTCATGCAGTCGCTTGGCGACACGGCGTGGGTGTACAGAAACGACAGGGTTGTAGTTGCCGACATCGCAAGGGTTGCCGGCGGCAATGCCGACAGCGTTTGGGTGAAGATTGCCCGCGACCAAATGACGATAGGTTGGCTTGCCGAGAGTACGCTCCTCAAAAATGTTGTGCCGGAAGACCCCATTTCGCAGTTCATCCATGTTTTCGGCAACAGGCGCACCGTCGCACTATGCTGCATCGCCGCCATCGCCGTGGCGGTGGGGCTTCTGAAAACAATAAGGCGCAAGAAAGCGCGGATTGTACACTTCAACGACATCGACAGCATCTACCCCACGCTGCTTTGCGTTGACATGGCGTTTATCGCGCTTGTTTACGCATCGATACAGCATTTCGTGCCGCAGACGTGGCAGGAGTTTTATTTCCACCCCACCCTCAACCCGTTCGCCGTGCCGCTTGTGCTGTCGGCAATGATTGCCGGATTTTGGGGGCTTGTGCTTTTCGCCATAGCCGCCTTTGACGATGCCGCGCACAAACTTGAGTGGCAGGAGGCTGTGCCATACCTGCTCACGCTTGCGGGAATGGCAATGGTGGTCTATCTCGTCTTTGCGGCGGCCACCATGATCTATGCCGGCTATCCGCTATTCATTGCCTATGCAGCCTTTGCCTTTGTGAGATACCGCAAAAACCGCACATACAAATACGTGTGCGGCAAGTGCGGACACAAACTGCGCCACAAAGGCACGTGCCCCTTTTGCGGTGCAAGAAACATATGATTACGCGAAACCACACGCCGCACAAACACCCAACAGCCAACCATTCAATAATTTGCGCCGCCGTAGGGGCGTATTGCATACGCCCTGCGCACCACCGCATGAACCGCATTACACAAACAAAAACACCGCCGCCACAGCATTGCAAATCGGCGCAATTCAGGGCGTATGCAATACGCCCATACAAATATACAATGTTCGATAAATCACCAAATTATGTTACCGTTTGACACACATTGTAAATGTCGCGACTTATCATCGCGACATTGCATAAAAGGCGTAAGGCAAAATGGTTTCTGCCTGTCGTATGGTATGTGGTTATATTAACAGAATGTGTAAGTTTTTTTGAATATCGAAGGCTACATTGCCGTAAATTGCTGTGAGATAGCGTTTTTACCCCCCCCCCCGATTTTTTTTGCAGTTGTTTTGTCTCTTTTAAGAATTTTATTTGTACATTTGTAGTCGGACTGTAACGGTAATGGCGTTGCGCCATGCCGCCCACGCCGTGCGGAGTGTGAGGAAACCAGCAACGGTCATCCACACGAAGCGGACTGGGCGGGGAAATGGTCCGAATACATAAAAAGGCGTTTACTCGACGCTGCGTTTGAGACTTTCTGAAATCTCGCAAAGCATTTCAAATCCTGTCTTGAACTTGGCCAACGGTAGATTTCCGGGTGTGATGACATCAGCCCCGTGGAGACCTTGTAAGCACAGATTGCGCCTTAGGGCGTGATGACATGGCTTGTTAAGGTCTCCTAAATTAACGGTGGTGCATTCATATCGGCGTGGGTTCTAACGTTGTCTGTTCAACAGGATTAGGCAATGCGAGAGCCTCAGAGAGTGGGACAGACAGCACGAGGGTCTCACGCTTTTTGTGTCTGAACAGGATACGGCACGATATGGACTCATTGCCTAATGAGAACACCCGGCGAGGCGGGACAAATCCCTCTCACGTTGGACTGACCTCCAACGTCTCCCCAAAAGTTCCAAGCCTTAAAGCTAAGAACTCCGACATTGGGGTGTCCTCGAACTGTGCGCCTGTAGAAAACTGGTTCGTTTTCAGAGCCACGTACGGCAGGGCCGAAAAGGCTTGCGCCGAACTGGAATCCCAAAACATAGAGACTTATTTGCCGATGCGCTATGCCGTGAGGGAAGTTGACGGAAGGCGGAAACGTGTTCTTGAACCTCTAATTCCCGGCATTGTCTTCGCACGCACAACTCCCGAAGCTGCTGACAGTCTTGTAAAACAGTCCGGCCAATACCTTAAATACTACAGGGACAAGACCAAGCCAGAAGAGGCTGGGCTTAATCCGCCGTTAAAAGTGCGGGACGACGACATGGAAAACTTCATAAGGCTTACAAGCGTGAAAAGCGAACACATTATGGCTGTGCCGCCGGGGAAATGCCGCTTCAAGGGCGGGGACACGGTCAAGGTGGTAAGGGGCGGCTTTGCCGGCGTTACGGGAAAGGTGGCGCGCATCGCAGGACAGCAGCGTGTGGTTATGGAGATACCGGGTTTGGGCAGTGTTGCCACGGCTTTCATACCAAGCGCATTCATTGAAAAACTGTAAAAAAATAAAAAGTACACACAGGATAACTGACAGAAACAGGAAATAGTTCCCCTCTGTTATAATAAAGCAAAACGGAAAATATGGATACATCATACATTATAGCACCTTTGCTTGGCGGCGTTATTGGCTATATAACCAATGACATAGCCATACGTATGCTGTTCCGCCCCCACACCGCAAAATATCTGTTAGGCATACACATTCCTTTCACTCCGGGAATAATACCCAAGGAGAAAGGGCGGATAGCCGAGGCGATAGGCGGGGTGATAAGCGAGAACCTTATGAACAGGGAGGTGTTGGAGAAATACCTTTTGTCGGACGGAATGGTTGGCAAGGTGCGCTCTGCCGCCGAAGATTTCATCACCGCCCAACAAAACAACAGCGAGACCGTGGGGCAGTTTCTGTCCCGCTGTTTGTCGAAAGAGGAGATAGACGCCGTTTCAAACAGCATAAACGAAAGTATAACCAAGCAGACTTACTCCAAGTTGGCGGACTCCGCCATGGGCGAAAAGGTGGCTCGTATAGCAATGGACCACATCGCCGGCAAGTTCAGCATAGACGGTGCACACGAGCTGCTGGCTGGGCTTGGCGGTGCAATAGGCGGACTTGGAGGAAAGGCTGCCAGCCTGTTTGGCGGCAATATAGTGGCAAAGTTCCTTGGGATGCTGCGCGAGCCGGCAGAGCACTTCCTCGCCAAAAATATAAACGCCATGCTAAAAAACAACGGTGAGGAGATTGTGTCGAACATGATTGGCGGGGAGGTTGACAGTTTCCTGAACAAGCCGGTGTGCAAACTGCTTGAAGGGCACGAGGAACAACTGGCACAAGGCGCGAACACCGTTGAGAACATCTACAGAACCGTAATCACCGACCACCTGCCGAGAATTCTCGACTCGATAGACATCAGCAAGATTGTGCGCGATAGGATAAACGAAATGGACGTGAACGAGACAGAAAAGATGATATTCAAGATAATGAACAAAGAATTAAAGGCCATTGTCTGGCTCGGGGCATTGCTCGGACTGATAATGGGAAGTATAAACTGTATAATCAATTAGAAAAGAAATGTTGTATAGATTTTAATTATGAAAAAATTGTGGAAATTGTTGACAAGGGATACTGAACCTGAGCAAAGAATGAGGGTC
>CAVCON010000133.1:234-6631 GCA_963603805.1 Oscillospiraceae bacterium | reverse complement strand
GAGCCGTAATACAGCGCGTAAGCCACGCAAGCGTAACGATAAACGGAATAAAGAAAAGCGAAACAGGCAAAGGCTTCCTCGTTCTGCTGGGAATTGAAAACCCGGACACCGAAGAAGACGTTGCATGGCTTGTAAAGAAGATAGGAGGACTTAGGGTTTTTGACGATGAAAACGGCGTTATGAACCTTTCAATCAAAGACATAAACGGCGAAATTCTTGTCGTAAGCCAGTTCACGCTGATGGCTTCATACAAAAAAGGCAACCGCCCGTCATACATCCGCGCCGCAGGTCATGACATAGCAATCCCGCTATACGAAAAGTTCTGCAAGGCAATGGAAAAGGAACTCGAAAAGCCGGTTAAAACAGGAACTTTCGGCGCGGACATGAAAGTGGAACTGCTCAACGACGGTCCTGTAACAATTTGCATGGACACCAAAAACAAGGAATGACAATGACACTTCAAGAACTGCAAAACGAGGTTGATGCCTGGATTAAGGAATATGGTGTAAGGTATTTCAGCGAACTTACAAACATGGCCTGTCTCACCGAAGAAGTGGGTGAAATGGCGCGAATTATGGCCCGCACATACGGCGACCAGTCCTTCAAAAAAGGCGAAAACCACGACTTGGGCGATGAAATTGCCGATGTTTTGTGGGTACTCACCTGCATTGCCAACCAAACAGGAGTGAACCTTGAGGAGGCAATGAAAAAGAACTTTGAAAAAAAGACAAGCCGCGACAACACGCGACACATTGAAAACGAGAAACTTAAAAACAACGATAAATCATGAAAGAAAAAGAACACGAGCATTTCTGCTGCCACCACTAGCATGAGGGCGAACATAATTGCGGTTGCGGACACCATCACGAACACAGCGAGGAACACCAATGCTGCTGCGGGCATCACCACCATTGCGACGATCATTGCGGATGCGGTGAAAGAGACGTTAATCTGTATGACAAAATACGCGAAACGCTCGACAAATATGACTACTCGCTCACCTTGGAACAGGCGGAACATAAGGCGGCACACATTGTGGAGCATCACATCCAGGAAAACAACAACGCGGAAGTTTGGAAATTTCTTTTGAGCAGTCTGGAACTCACCTCGTTAAAGGTAACAGACAACGATGAAAGCATACTTTCGATGGTTGAAAAGGTCAACTCTTTCGAAGATGCCTATCCCGAGCTTCCCAACGTCGCTGCCATTTGCGTTTACCCAAATTTCGTGCATCTTGTAAGCAACAGCCTTGAGGTTGACGGAGTTAAAATCACGAGCGTGTCAGGCAGTTTCCCTTCATCGCAGACATTCAGCGAGGTGAAACTTGTTGAAAGCGCACTTGCACTCAAAGACGGCGCAGACGAAATAGACATAGTTCTCCCTGTAGGAAAATTCCTAAGCTCTGATTATGAAACGGTTGATGAGGAAATAGAGGAAACAAAAAACTATTGCGGCGAAAACAAGCTCAAAGTGATACTTGAAACAGGCGCACTTCAAAGTGCCGAAAACATAATGCGAGCAGGACTACTTTCAATGTATTGCGGGGCAGACTTCATAAAAACTTCAACTGGCAAGCTGTCAATAGGCGCAACTCCCAGCGCGGTTTATGCTATGTGTGAAGCCATTAAGCAGTACAACGCCCATCACAACTACAAGATAGGCATCAAGATTGCCGGAGGTGTGAAAACCGTGCAAGATGCCGTGAACTACTACACAATAGTTAAAGAAGTTCTTGGCGATGAATGGCTTACAAACGATTTGTTCCGCATTGGGGCGTCAAGCCTTGCAAACTCGTTGATTAGCGCAATTACAAACTCGGAGACAAAATACTTTTGAGTTGGCGGCAAATGCCGAAAACAAGGCAACACATTGAATTTCAATAATTTGAACACCAAATTATATTTCAGCGTAATTTATTGTAATTCAAGCGTTTGAAAAGACGAAAACTACATCGGACATAAAATAAACTACATCAGACGTAGGAAAAATTATGTCCGATGTAGTTTTTATTATATCAGACATTGTTTGCGGTCATGCGTAGTGCGGCAGTCTGAAAATACGGTTATAGTCCACGTCTGCAAAGCCTTGCCGTTGCACTGCAATAACACGGCGTAAAGATACAGTTATCGTATGCAGCGTTTACCAATTTGATTAAAATGATGGTATTCAAGGCGTATGCCATACGCCCCTACATATTTACAATATACAATTAATCAGTAAATTGCACCATATCCCGGCACAATCAAAACAACGGAAAAAAGCAGGAAAAACTGTTTATTTGTCGCGGCTTACAACAAAGTCAACATAGTTTCTTAAAGCATTCCTCACAGTCTCGTTTTTGAAAGACGCAAGAATGTTGTAAGCCTCCTCACGGTAATTGTCCATCACCTTGTATGCGTATGACATACCGCCATTTTCCTTAATATAGCCTATAAAATCACTGATTTCATCGGGGGTTGCGCTCCCCTCCTTCACCTTGTTTGCTATATTATGGTAAAGTTCATTATCGCTGTTTTTCAACACATATATTGCCGGAAGTGTGAGCTTTCCCTCAAGCATATCGTTGCCTGTTGGCTTCCCTATCTTTGTGTTGTCGTAATAGTCGAATATGTCATCGCGTATCTGGAAGCACATACCGATAATCTCGCCCAATCTCTTGGTTTTTCTGACATCTTCATCAGACGCACCGACCGAAAACGCGCCGAGTTCACCGCAAGCCGAGAAAAGCTCGGCGGTCTTGTTTCGGATTACCTCATAATAAGCCTCCTCTGAAACAATCTTGTTGCGTATGTTTGCCTGTTGCTTAACCTCGCCCTCCGACAACAAAATTCCAAGCTCGGATATGCGGTTCACAATGGGCATTCTGCCTGTTTCCACCGACTGTTTCAAAGCCATTGAAAGCAGATAGTCGCCCACCAAAACGGCGAGCTTGTTTCCGAATTTGGCATTCACCGACTTCAGTCCCCTGCGCTCGTCGCTCTCGTCCACCACATCGTCGTGAAGAAGACTGGCATTATGGAAAAGTTCAAGGGCAAGAGCCACATTATAAGTAACTTCGTTTACCGGGGCAAACTCCTTGGCAGAAAGCAAGACAAGTATTGGCCTCATCATCTTCCCTTTTCTTGAGCGCACGTGCTCAAGTATTGTTCCGAGCAAGTCGTCCTCATGACCTAACACCTTGTCATAAAGTTCAACACACTTTGAAAGCTCCTTTTCTATAGGGGAAGATATTGTTTGAAGTTCTGCCATGTCATTGTTTTGGAGGTACAAAAATACAAATTTATAGCTATCCATTCGATGATTTTCACTACATTTACAGAAAAATAAGGACAGATGAACAAATTATACCTGCTCGACGCCTACGCGCTCATATACCGTGCCTACTATGCGATGATCCGCAGCCCGCGAATAAACTCCAAAGGTTTCAACACCTCGGCTATTTACGGTTTCATCAACACCCTCGAAGAAATAAGGCGGCTCTCCCCCACCCACTTGGCTGTGGCTTTCGACCCGAAAGGCGGCAAAACATTCCGCAATGAAATGTATCCTCCCTACAAGGCGCAACGCGAAATAATGCCCGAAGACATACGCAAATCCGTGCCTGTGATAAAAGACATTATCAGGGCAATGAACATTCCTTTGCTTGAAGCCGAAAATTTTGAGGCTGACGATGTTATAGGAACTGCCTCGAAAAAATTCGCCTCGCCCGAAACCGAAGTTTACATGATAACGGGCGACAAGGACTATGGGCAGCTTGTAAGCGAAAACGTCTGGATGTTGAAACCGTCCCACGGAGGCGGGTTCGACAAATTGGGCGTTGAGGAGATAAAGGCGAAATATGGGATAAGCTCCCCCGCGCAAGTAATCGACCTATTGGGACTGATGGGCGACACAGCCGACAACATTCCTGGCTGTCCGGGAGTTGGCGAAAAAACCGCCGTGAAACTTTTGTCGCAATTCAAGGACATTGACGACATAATAGCAAACGCAAAAAACATAAAGGGTGCGCTCGGGAAAAAAATCGAAAGTGCCGAGGAGCAAATCAGACTTTCGAGAACTCTCGCGGTGATACGCACCGACGTGCCCATTTCATTTTCGTTCGACGACCTGAAAGTGAAAGAGCCGGACTTTGAAGAACTGAAAAAAATATACGCCGAACTTGAATTCCGCTCAATGCTCAAACGCCTCGGCGCAGAACCCCGAAAAAATGAAGGCGACTTTGCCGGAGGACTTTTTGACGGCTTTGAAACGGAAAACGGGCAAAAGCAAAACAGTGTTAATAAAAGTGTAAAAAACAACAGTTCAAAACCAGAAAATTCTGGCGTATTTTCTACCGACCCCAAGGAAGAAGAAAAATACCGCAGTATTTCGAGCCTTAAAACCCTGCCCCACTCTTACTACCTCATTGACAATGAAGATGAAATGCGCGAATTATGCCAAAAATTTCTGTCAGCGGATTTTCTCAGTTTAGACACCGAAACCACTTCAACCGACGCTATCAACGCCGAACTGGTTGGTTTGAGTTTTTCAACCAACGAATTTGAGGCTTACTACATCCCTGTGCCGCCCGAAAGGGAAAAGGCGCAAAAAGTTGTCGATATTTTCAAACCGGCATACGAAAGCGGAATTTTGAAAATCGGTCAAAACATAAAGTACGACATTCTTGTTTTGCGCAACTACGGAATACGCGTCGGCGGAAAACTGTGGGACACAATGGTGGCCCACTACATCCTACAGCCGGAGCTTCCGCACAACATGGACACACTCGCCGAAAAATACCTCAACTACTCTACCATAAAAATTGAGGAGCTTATAGGACCGAAAGGCAAGAACCAAAAAAATATGCGCGAGCTTCCACCATCGGCTGTATATGAATACGCCTGCGAGGATGCCGATGTAACGCTCCGACTTCAAAAGGCATTGAAACCCGAAATTGAGGAAGCCGGAATGGAAAGCCTCTTCAACGATGTTGAAATGCCGCTCGTGAACGTGCTTGTTGAAATGGAGGAAAACGGCGTAAGCATAGACACCGCCGCACTGAAAGAGACTTCGGAACTTTTCACGCAGCGCATGAACAAATACGAGGAAGAGGTTTACAATATAGCCGGTGAGAAATTCAACCTCTCATCCCCCAAGCAGGTGGGCGAAATCCTTTTCGACAAAATGGCTCTCGACCCGAAGGCCAAGAAAACAAAAACTGGGCAATATGTTACCTCGGAAGAAGTGCTCGTGAAGCTGCGAAACCACAGTCCGATAGTGGATTACATACTCAAATACAGGGGCATGAAGAAACTTATCTCAACATATCTCGATGCCCTGCCGCAACTTATAAACCCGAGAACAGGAAAAATCCATACCTCGTTCAACCAGATTATCACGGCAACCGGGAGGCTCAGTTCGAGCAATCCGAACCTGCAAAACATACCTGTGCGCGGCGATGACGGAAAAGAAATACGCAAGGCGTTTATCCCCGAAGAAAACTGCGAATTTTTCTCCGCCGACTACTCGCAAATAGAACTCAGGATAATGGCCCACCTTTCCCAAGACAAGCATATGCTCGCCGCATTCAACAACGATGACGATGTTCATGCTGCCACGGCGGCGAAGATATACCACAAAGCCATCGAAGATGTAACGAAAGACGAGCGGCGCAAGGCAAAAACCGCAAACTTTGGCATCATATATGGAATATCCGCATTCGGACTTTCTGAACGCCTTAACGTGCCGAGAAAAGAAGCCAAAGAACTTATAGACAACTACTTCAAGGAATACCCGCGCATAAGGGAATACATGGACGAAAGCATTGAAAAAGCCCGCGAAAAGGGATATATTGAAACACTGCTCCACCGCCGCCGCTATCTTCCGGACATAAATTCCGGCAATTCCGTTGTGCGCGGATATGCCGAGCGAAACGCCGTGAACGCCCCCATACAAGGCAGTGCCGCCGACATAATAAAAATTGCGATGGTTAAAATCTCGCAGCGTTTCAAAAAGGAGAAACTGCGCTCGAAAATGATATTGCAGGTTCATGATGAATTGAATTTCAGCGTGTTTCCCGATGAAAAGGAAAAAGTACAGCAAATAGTTGTAGAGGAAATGGAAAATGCTTACCAACTTTCCGTACCGCTTAAAGCGGACTTCGGCTGGGGCAAAAACTGGCTCGAGGCGCATTAACCAATTAGAGAAAAACTATTATGGCAAGAAACCAAAAATTACCGTGGTGTTGTATTGAGCATCACGGTAATATTTTTCGCGGAATTATAAACTCCGCCATGATTTCGTAATATATTGTATATCAATAAAATATCGTAGTAAAAATTATTTAATGTAACGAATTGTTTTTCAGAGGTTTGAAAGTGGCGAAAAAAGGTCTGATGTAGTTTGAATTATATCAGAC
>CAVCON010000133.1:0-73 GCA_963603805.1 Oscillospiraceae bacterium | reverse complement strand
TCGATTTTGGTTTTGCGGAAATTATATGAACGATGTATGTTGTTTATTGATTGCACACGGTATATATGTAGGG
>CAVCON010000132.1:0-6660 GCA_963603805.1 Oscillospiraceae bacterium | reverse complement strand
AGACATGGCAGAAGAAATCAAAAATACAGAGCAGACAAATGCCGAGGTGAACCCCACGGCAGAAAACAAGGAACCCAAGGGCAATGCGAAGCCAAAGGCAAGGAAAACAGCCAAGGAAGACGCTCCGTCAATGCTCAAAGCGGTAGGACTTGAAGCGTGCAAGATGCACAAGCTGGATCATGTGTGGGTTACGGACGACGGGCAGTGTTTCCCTATTGAGGGCGACGCAAAGGCGCACGCCGCCAACCTCAAAAACAAGGAACTTATAAAAGTAACGGCAGAATGAGCACGAAACTAACCATCAACAGAACCAACGGGAATGTCCCCAAGACACTGCAAGGCGAGGACCATATAACAGGCTTTGTGGCGTATTTGCCGGACACGGAGACCCCTGCAAGTTTCAAGACAGAAAGGGTGCAGGCACTTTCCACGATAGATGCGGCGGAAGCGGCAGGCATTACCGCCGACGCTGCCAGCTGGGCGGTCAGGGTGCTGCACTTCCACCTTAGCGAGATTTACCGCACCAATCCTGCGGTCAGCCTGTATGTCGGCATTTTTGCCAAGCCGAGCGGAGCAAGTGACGCATATACATTCGCGGAATTGAAGACCGTTCAGAATTTTGCCGGCGGTCGTATCAGGCAAATGGGCGTATGGTGCGGCGACCGCAACATGAGTGCGGACGACATCACGACGCTGCAAGGCATAGGCGACACGCTTGCGGACCAGGCAGCCGAGTTGTCAATCCTGTACGCCCCGAAAGTGGCGAACGTGAAGCAGATAACGCAGGAGGCGGCAGGTATCGGCAAGAGCCGTGTCAGCGTGGTAATCGGCCAGGCAGGCAGCGGAACCGCTGCGACACTTTACAAGGACAAGAGCAATGCAGCCAAGAGCAGCGTCAGCGGGCTGGGTACCGTTCTGGGACTTCTGAGCCGTGCCAAGGTTCACCAGTGCATTGCCTGGGTGCGAGAGTTCCCGACCGGCATAAGTGTTCCTGCGTTCGGAGACGGCACTCTTTACAGGGACTTGGATAAGGCACTTGTGGAGCAGCTGGACAAGGCGCGTTACCTGTTCTTTGTTACCCAGCCGGGGCAGACAGGCAGCTATATGAACGACAGCCACACAATGGACGAAGCCATCAGCGACTATGCCGCCATTGAGAGCGTGCGCACTATGGATAAGGCCGTGCGCGGTGTCCGTACCTATATCGTGCCGGAGCTTGGCGGCAATGTCTATGTGGACGCTGAAAGCGGCAAACTGGCAAGTTATAGCGTCAGCCACCTTGAAAATGTCGCAAACCTTGCCCTCGAAGATATGGAGCGAGCCGGAGAACTCAGCGGCTACAAGGCCGAGATTGACCCGGAGCAGGACGTGGCGAGCACCGGCAGAATAGACATTGTTATCAAGAATGTGGCAAGCCCTGTAATCCGCCATATCAACATAAAGATAGGGTTTGCCAAAACCGTATAACCTCAAAAAACAAGACAAATGGCAAGTACAATAAACAACGGCATTCCTTTGGTCAATGGTATGCTATGCGCCTGGGCTGATGTGGTTGTCCTTATCGGCGGCGTGCCTGTAACGGGCATTGTCGGCGTGGAGTATGGTGATGAACAGGAAGTCGTGAACAAGTGGGGTGCCGGTCGCCACCCTGTGGGGCGTGCAAAAGGGCGCATCACCCCAAGCGGCAAACTCATTCTTTATCAGGAGGAGGTGCAGGCGCTCCAGGCACAAGCACCAAATGGCAGGTTGCAGGACCTTCCGCCTTTTGATGTAATCGTGCAGTATCTGCCTGACAGCGGTCTGATAGTTACCGACAAAATCCGTAACTGCCAGTTCTCAGGCAACAGCCGGAAATGGAAAGAGGGCGACACCGGGCAGGAGGTTGAGCTTCCGCTTGTGCCTTCTCACATAGACTGGGGCAGCAAGCAGTAACCCAAAACCTTACAGGCGGCCGTTAAGAGCATGCGACCTTAACGGCCACTTGCAGTCAATAAGAACAGATTTAACAGCAATTAAACGATATGGAAAAGGAAAAGACGCAGCAGGCGCAGACATTTGATGGTGGCGTTACGCCCGAACAGATAGAATCGTGGAAAAATAAGTACCGCAAGGTTTCCCGTGTGGACATCGTGGACGGAGAGGATACCCATATAGGCTACTTCAAACGCCCGGACTTTGCGACAATCAAGGCAATAACCAAGATTTCCAAGACCGATGAGGTGGAAGCCGGAAAGGTGATGTTTGACAACTGCTGGCTGGGCGGAAGCGAGGACCTTAGAAATGATGCCGTGCTTTTCATGGCAGCGCAGGTTCAACTCGGCAAACTGGTCAACGGTTGTATGGGCAGCCTAAAAAACTTGTAGAGGCGCACACCCTTGCAGATGATAACAGCGAGGACACATTTGCCAAGGGTTGCGCCTTGATACGGGCGAACCTTCACAAAGACCCCGACGAAGTGGACACGGAGGAAGAATGGGCGGCACTCTATGCGCAGGCCATCTGGCTTGAACGCTGGCGCAACCAAAACCGTGCGGAACTGATATCGGCGTTATTTGGGAACGGAAAAGGTTAAGGTCTCCAGAATACCCACCAAGGAAGAGGCCCTGAGCCTTTCTTGGAAAAGACAAAACGGAGAAAGTCAATCATGTAGAGCACCGCGCCCAATACACTAAAGATTAAAACTCCGTAAGCTATTATTTTAATTAAGAGACTCAGCATAGAAGAAAGTATGTATTTGTAACACATTGCAAATGTAATAAATAAATCCGACATGGCTAACGTTTTTGACTATATTTTCAATATCGGTGGCAATTATACCGCCACCATAAACGGCATGAGCACGGCGACCGGGGATTTCTCGGCCAAAGTTGACGGTGCGCAGAACAGCATCGGCAAACTTACGTCAACGCTTGCCGTCATTGATTTGGTCAAAAATGCCATAGACGGATTGCAACAAGCAACGGACGCATTCAGCGTGTCCGGCATTGCGCTTGACCGCAATATGCACGACCTCAGCGCAGTTGCAGGCGTTACGGGGGACAGCCTTAAACAGATAGAGGGCTTCGCCCGTCAGTCGGCAAAGACTTTCGGAACCGATGCCAGCGTTGCCGTGGAGGGTTACAAACTGCTTCTGTCCCAGTTAAGCCCGGAACTGGGTAAATATCCGGAAGCCCTGCGCGACATGGGCGAAAGCATACAAATCACCAGCAAGCTTATGGGCGGCGACGGCGTGGCGGCTGCACAGGTTCTGACAACAGCGATGAACCAATACGGCGTAAGTCTGGAGGACCCGACGGCGGCGAGCAAGGAAATGGCACGTATGATGAACGTAATGGCGGCAGCAGGACAGGCGGGCTCCGCAGAGCTTCCGGCCATATCCGCAGCCTTGCAGCAGTGCGGAATGGCAGCCAAGGCGGCAAATGTCAGTTTTGAGGAAACCAACGCAGCCATACAGGTGCTTGACAAGGCCGGAAAGAAAGCCAGCGAGGGCGGTGTTGCCCTTCGCAATGTGCTGGGGCAACTTTCAAAAGGGCGGTTTGTTGAGAAGCAGGCATTGGAGGAACTGCAAAAGGCGGGCATCGATGTGGTGGCGTTGGGAGACAACAGCAAGAGCCTTAAAGAGAGGCTCGAAATGTTGAAACCAATGCTGAACGACAGCGCCCTCCTGTCAAAGTTCTTCGGCGTGGAGAACGCCAACGCCGCCCGTGCGTTGATACAGGGCACAGAGGCGCTGGACGGCTTTACGCAGGCGGTAACCGGAACAAACAGCGCCACAGACCAGGCGGCAATCATTATGCAGAGCTACGCAGAGCGTCAGGCGGTTGTGAACCAGAAAATAGAGGATATTAAAATTTCCCTTTTTCAGGCGACTGGGGATTTTACGTTGTGGGCAGGAGCCTTAGTTAATGCCGCTGTGCCATTGGCGCAGATTTCCCCATTGATTATGGTGTTGGGTAAATCCATGTTATGGGTTAAAGGTCTTAACTGGGCAGGTATGTGGACCTGGGTAAAAAATTCCGTATATGTTGCCCGGTTGCAAATGGCTTTTATGAACAGGGAACTGCTCACAGGGCAATTTGTTTCCAACGGCTTTTTGATAAACATCACACGTGCCACATTGGCAGTGCTCCGTTTTGCCACGGTAGGCATATTCAACGCCCTCAAAGGACTGGGCGCACTGGTGCTGTCATTCGTGACCGGTGGCACCGCTTCCGCTACATTCTCCACCATAGCCTCCACGTCCTTTGCGACCTTTGCCACGGCTGCAAAGACCGCTTGCCGTGCCGTGTCGGTAGCCATTATGAACATTCCGATAATAGGCTGGATAGCGGCAGCCATGGCCGCCCTTATTGCTGTGGGCGTGTACTTTTGGAACACGTCGGCAAAATTCAGGGCTGTGCTGAAAGGGACTTTTGCTGCGTTCAAGGCCTGTTTTACAGGTATCGGAGAAATGGCAAGGCAGACCTTCGGGGCTATCGGCGACCTGATAAAAGCCGCTTTCAACCTTGATGCCGCAGGAATATCCACAGCCCTGAACAAACTGAAAGCCGGATTTTCCGACTATGGCAAGCAGATAGGCGCGGCGTTCAATGAGGCATACGACGCAGAGATGAGCGAAGCCGCCAAGAAAGAGGCGGCGGAGAAAGCCAAAGGCAAGAAGTCTGCCCCCAACGGCACGGGCGCAGCCGTTCCGTCGGTAGATGTTCCAACGGTTGATCCGACAGCCGGAAGCCTGAACACCGCAACCACGTCGGGCGGTGGAACAGGCGACAGCGGAAGCGGTAAAATCCGCAATGTAACCATAAACATAGAAAAACTTGTCGAGCGCATAGAACTGCACACGGCAACCATAAGCGAGGGTACGGAGCAGATAAAGGAGCGCGTGCTTGAGGCTTTAATGGGTGCGCTCAACGATACCCAACTGGCAACAGAATGAAATCACCCGTAAGCATATCATTTGTGGCGGTAGGCGCGGCGCAGTTCGCTGCCAAGTCGCTTGTAAGGTTCAAGCCAGGACGCACAGGGGAAGCACCGAGCTGGGAGGGTCGCGGTGCAGACATGACCACCCACGAGGTAGGCACCCCGATAACCGACCGCGCGTATTGGGAGGGGCGTTATGCCCTGTGTACGCTGACTTTCCGCAAGGAGGACGGTTCGGAACTGGAAATATCGGACGCGGTGGCGGCAGTGAGCCGTGAGCGGCGTATTGTCTGCACAGCCCTTACAGGACGGGACGGCACCGTGAAAGAATACATAAACGACGGCGACTGGAACATCAACATAGTTGTAGGGGTTCAGGCGGTGCGCGGCGGTGTCATAACGGACGACTATCCGACCGAGGAACTGCGGCAGCTCCGTGAGTTCATGGACGAAAAGAAGCCTTTGTCGGTTTACAGCGCATTCCTTGATATTTTCGACATCACGAAAGTTGTAATCAAGAGTTATTCAGCGACGCAGGCGACGGAAGCCAACTACCAAGCCGTCAGTATAAGTGCGGTAAGCGATGAAGATTATGAAATATACAGCAACGAGTATTAAACAACCATTAAATAGTTATTAAAATGGCATTTTCACAAGAACAGGAGGCGAAGCTGGCGCAGTTGCTGGCAGCCTTTGAGAACGGCAAGCGCATCAACGAGCTGGAACAGGCAACCGGCGACATTGGCGCTATGCAGATTGAAGTCATGGACGAGACGGGCGAAACCCGGCGCATGGAGCTGGAGCGTGCGGTGTCCGAAGCCGGCAACCCGATAGCGGGCCGCTGGTGGAACGAGGACAACGCCACCACAAAGGCGGCCGGCTGGTTCGGCTCATTGGAAGCCCTTAAAAAGTTGCCTGAAACGTTGGGGCTTGGCCGCTATCTTGTGGCTGACGACCACACCATGCGCAAGCTTGATCCGAAAGACAGCACCAAGTTTGAGGACGGCAGCCCTGCGGCATTGGACGGCTCAATGGGTCAGTGCATGTGGTGCTGGTCGCGTCCCTGGTACTTCACCACTTGGCGCGAGGGTTCACGTAGTTACTGGGCTATAACCTTAAAGCCTATCGAGGGGCGCACAAGTTACCGCATACCTGTTGGCGGTACTTCCTGGATAGGTGCAGGAGTAATGGACCGCACGGAAAACAAGCTGTGTTCAGTAATCAGCGAGGACGAAAGATACAGGGGCGGTAACGGTTCGGCTTTGACCCTTAAAGACGCTACAAAGCGCCCTGCACTTGACACCCCACAGGCTACGATGCTGGGAATGGCGGCAACGGCTATCAGTACAACCGCCTTCGGCACCAATGCACGCAAGCGCGGTGACGGTTGGGAGGCTAACTGGTTCGTGGCGCAGGCAGCCGTTGAAATCCTGTTGCTTGTCATTATGGGCGACCGCAACACACAGGCGGCATTCAAGGCTGAACGCGATGCCGACGGACTGTATCAGGGCGGTTTCGGTACAGGCGTAACCGATATGCCGGACTGGGGCAACTTCAATGGCTATTATCCTGTAATTCCTACCAAAGTCGGTCTTGAAATGGGCGACGGCACAGGCTTGGTTTCTTACTCATTGCCCGCAAGCGAAAGCGCGGACGACCAGGAGACACCGTACAAGACATTTAATGTGCCTGTATTCTTCGGCTTGGTTCATGCCGGTTACGGTCATTTGTGGCGTTGGG
>CAVCON010000131.1:0-6677 GCA_963603805.1 Oscillospiraceae bacterium | reverse complement strand
CTGTACACTACCGTTCAAAGCGCATTTACAAACACCGCCACGACATTGTAAATTCGCGCAATTCAGGGCGTATGCCATATGCCCCTACAGCGGTGCAAATGGTTGGCTAATTGTTGTTTGCGTGATAGTTGCTCATGTGGCGTTCGCCCTGTATGCCATCGAGTAAACCGCGCCACAGAACTACGATAAAGACAGGCTTAAAGCAAAAATCAAAACAGTTTCATAGTTTTTCCAGTGTCCGATGTAGTTTCTGTGGCTTTTGCGATTTTTTCCGTGCGTTGCCTTTTTATTGCCGCAGTTAATGGCACAAAAAGTCAATATTAGTGGGTAAAACGCCGGCAAATCCAACTTTTCACGGATTTTGTTTGGCGTGTATCGGGTAAAATCCTAAATTCGTGGCGCAATAACGCAGTCAGGCGGTTTTGCTTTTGCGCGGAGGTGCAAAAACAATGTTGTAAATTATTCACTAATCAAAAATAACTAAACAAAGTACCATGGAAGAAGGAATAAACCAATTGACGGGGGACTTGCGGGTTAAAAAGCTTGTCGAGTTCCTCATTGCAGCAGTAATCACGATAGTGGTTTGGAATCTGCCCGCACAGACGTTCGGAATCGAAGGGATTACGATAGTGCAGCAGAGAGTCATCGCGATTTTTGTTTTTGCCACGCTAATGTGGCTCACCGAAGCCGTACCGGCATGGGCGACATCTCTTGCAATCATAACGCTCATGCTGCTGACGACATCAAACCACAGTTTTGCATTTTTCAGGGACGATGCGGGCGGAAACCTTGGCACGCTGCTGAAGTCCAAAGACATAATGGCAACTTTTGCCGACCCTATAATAATTCTTTTCCTTGGCGGTTTCATTCTTGCGATAGCCGCCACCAAGTCAGGACTTGACCTTTATCTGGCAAAGAACCTGCTGCGTCCGTTCGGGCATAACAGCGAGAAGGTGCTTCTCGGCTTTATACTTATAACCGGCATATTCTCCATGTTTGTCAGCAACACGGCAACGGCGGCGATGATGCTCACTTTCCTTACCCCTGTGTTCAAGGCTCTCCCTGCGAACGGCAAGGGAAGGGTTGCCCTTACACTGTCAATTCCAGTGGCGGCGAACATCGGCGGTATGGCGACCCCGATTGGAACTCCCCCTAATGCCATTGCGCTGAAGTATCTGAACGCGGCAGACGGTCTGAACCTTGGAATAGGCTTCGGGCAATGGGTGGCTGTAATGCTTCCTTATGTGCTGGTTCTCCTTGTGATTTCGTGGTTCTTGCTGAAAAAGTTTTTCCCTTTCAAGCAGCATACGATTGACCTTGAGATAAAAGGTGAGGTAACCCACAACTGGCGCACCGTGGTTGTAGCCGTAACGTTTATTGCCACAATCCTTTTGTGGATGCTCGACTAGATTACGGGCATAGACGCAAACACCGTGGCGATGATTCCCATGGGCGTGTTTGCAATTACGGGCGTGATAACGGCAAACGACCTTCAGAAGATAAACTGGAGTGTGATTTGGATGGTTGCCGGCGGCTTTGCGCTCGGACTGGGTTTGAAAGACACCGGACTTGCCGATGTGGCAATTGAATCGATACCGTTCGGACAGTGGTCGCCTTTGGTGATAATACTTATATCGAGCCTTATATGCTATGTGCTTTCAAACTTTATATCGAACACGGCGACGGCTGCGTTGCTTGTCCCGATTCTTGCCACTGTTTGCACCGGCATGGGCGACACCCTCAAGGGCGGAGGCTCGGCAATAGTGCTCATTGGCGTTGCAATCGCGGCTTCGTCGGCAATGTGTCTGCCGATAAGTACGCCGCCTAATGCTATAGCGCATTCCACAGGACTTGTGAAGCAGAACGAAATGCTGAAAATAGGTCTTATTGTCGGAATGATTTCCCTTGCGTTGGGTTACGCGGTTCTTTATTTCGCAGGAACGTTTAACTTGTTATAATATCACAGTTTTGTGTCCGTCAAAACCGCTTGGGGTTTTGGCGGACTTTTTTATGAAAAAGCAGAAAAGGTTATGATGAAAAAAACAATATTGGCAGCTGGTGTGGTTTCCCTGCTTGCCTCTTGCGGAAGCAGCCTTACGTCGTTGGTGCCTAACCGTCCGTCGAAAGCTCCCGATTATTTCTCAACGTGGAACATACAGGGGTATGTTGTGGATTATCACGGACAGAATACCATCAAGGTGATGGACGAGCAACATATGTTCGGCAAGGGCAAGTTGGAGAACTGGTGCGAGTTTTTCCCCGATTTCCGCGAAGATTTGATATTCGTGATGGACGACTCATGGGACATACCCGCCGGAACGCACGAGGACGGCGACAACAGCAAGCATATGTCCTGCGCAAGGCTCGACACCACGCGCTTCCCGAGCTTCAAGGGAACGCCTGTGGAACGCCTCGGCGGACTTGTGAAGAAAGTGAAGGGACTTGGTTGGAAAGGCTTGGGCGGATGGATTTGTGCCAAGGAGGCTGAAAGCGATGCCGACTGCAAAAATCCCGAGGAATATTGGAGAAAACGCCTTGCCGAAAACGAGAAGGCTGGTGTGTGCTATTGGAAAGTGGATTACGGACGCATGGAGAACGATGTCAAATGGCGCACCATGATGACAAAGATAGGGCGTGAGTGTGCCCCGAACATAATGATTGAACACGCCTACACTTTTGACGCAGCCGGGAACTACGATGCCTTTCGCACGTATGATGTGGAGGTGATAACTTCTGTGCCGGTAACGTTGCAGCGCGTGGCGAGACTGCTGCCGCTGAAAAAGACCGCAGGAAACCTCGGACTGGTGAACTGTGAGGACGAACCTTATCTGGCGGTAGGTTTGGGGTGTGCAATAGGCGTTATGCGCCATCCCATTAACGGTCCGCTGCCAAACGGTCAGCTTGACCACGTGTTCCCAATTAACGGGCGCGACTTGAAGAGCAGGCTGGACGAGGTGAACCGTGCGCTGAAATGGCACCGCATAGCCGGGCCTTTCGGCGTGGATGCGGACGCGAACATTGACACGGAAAAATTAGAGGACGCTTGGGTGCTCGGGGAACGCGAGACGTGGATGCCCACACGCCATGTGGGAGACACTTTGCGTGAGGCTGCACCTGCGCGAATGAGCCGCGCCATGCCTTTGCCGACAGTAGAGGGTTGCGAAAGCGAAAAGCCTTTTGTGCTCGCCTCCAAATATCCTAACGGCGCGGTGGCTGTTGCGACGCTTGAGCGTGGCATCTTGCGTCGCACTTATACACCGCTGGCAAAAGTTACAATAGAGGTGGCAGACAGCAAGTCGCCCATAGGCGTGTTTGGCGCATACGACGCTTTGTGCATCCGCTATGCAAAGGATTTGCCGTCAAAGCCGCGCGTGTTGGCGCAGGACTTGAAGGGCAAAACGCCTGTTGACATAACAAAAGAAGTGAGGATTGAAGGGCGCAGCATAGTTGTTCCCGGCAGCGTGATAAACCGCGTGGGACTTATGGCGGCAACGCCGGGCGACAAGTCGCAGCCAGGAATGGTGATGCTTGTGAAATGACGGCGGTTTGCTTGTTTTAATATTGTAACTTTGCACCCAAAGTAAAACTGTTAAGACATGAACACAAGGGAAAGGAAACTTGAGGCGTTCGGACGGCTGCTTGACGTGCTTGACGAGCTTAGGGAAAAATGTCCGTGGGATCACAAACAGACCAATGAGAGCCTGCGCCCGAACACGATAGAGGAAGTTTACGAACTGTGCGACGCCATTGAACGCACTGACGACAACGATGAGAAGAAAGAGCTTGGCGATGTGCTGCTGCATATTTGCTTTTACGCCAAAATAGCGCAGGAGAAAAATCTTTTCGACATCGCCGATGTTTGCACGGCTTTGACCGAAAAACTTATATACCGCCATCCGCACATTTACGGACAGGTCAAAGCCGAAACGGCGGATGCAGTGGCGGACAACTGGGAGAAACTGAAGGAACACGAGAAAGGTGGCAACAAGACCATACTTTCGGGTGTCCCCAAGTCGCTTCCGTCGCTTATAAAGGCATTCAGGATTCAGGAGAAAGCCGCTCATGTGGGTTTTGACTGGAAGAAAAAGGAGGATGTTTGGGAAAAAGTCAAAGAGGAGCTGTCTGAATACGAGGAGGCTTTGGCAAAGGGTAATTCCAAGGAACGTGAGGCGGAATTTGGCGACCTTCTGTTTTCTCTTGTGAACGCTGCGCGGCTTTACGGCATCAATCCAGACAACGCCCTTGAACTTACAAACAGAAAATTCATATCCCGTTTCAACTACATAGAGCGTAATGCCAAGGCTTCGGGACGAAACGTCAGCGAGCTTTCGCTTGAGGAAATGGACGCGCTGTGGAACGAGGCAAAACAAAAGAGCAAAGACAATGAGAATTAAAAGCATAATAATTTGCATGCTGTTAGGGCTTGCGTTAAGCGGCGCAAACGCAAAAGTCCGCCTTGCCGATCCGTTTATATACTACGAAAACGGAACATACTTTGCATACGGAACGTCTTCGGATAACGGATTTTTGGTGTTCACTTCAAAGGATTTGAAAAAGTGGCGCAACATGGGGCTTGCGCTTAACAAGAAAGACACGAACATACCGCGCTTCTTTTGGGCTCCCGAGGTTTACAAGGTGGGCAAGGAGTATATAATGTATTTTTCAGGCGACGAACACATTTATGTGGCTAAGGGCAAATCTCCCTACGGTCCGTTCAAGCAGGTGGGCACAAAGCCCATGATTGCCGAAAAGGCTATTGATTCGTCCCTGTTTTTTGACAGGAAAAAGCGGCCATACATAACTTTTGTGCGCATGAACGACGGAAACAACATTTGGGTTGCTCCTTTGAACAAGGACTTGTGTTCTTTCGACAGCACCAAGATGAAACATTGTTTCAGTGTTTCGCAGGATTGGGAGCGCGTGCAGGCGCGGGTGAACGAAGGTCCTTGCGTTTTCACCAAGGGCAAGAAATACTACATGATATATTCCGCCAACGATTATCAGTCCCAGAAATACGGTCTTGGGCTTGCGGTTGCCGACAAGCCCGAAGGTCCGTGGGTGAAGCGTGCCGACAATCCTTTCCTGCTATGTCCCGACACGCTTGTAGGGGTGGGGCATAATTCTTTCTTCACCGACAAGGACGGAAAGTTAAGGATAGTTTTCCACGCCCACGAAAGCCGCACGAAGATACATCCAAGGAATATGTACATAGGCACTTTGGAGTTTGCCGACCCCAAAGACAAGGAACACCTCACGGTTGGCAAGGAAATAATAGAGGCGGAGGAGGAATGACACCGCCTTGGGAAAAAGGAAAAAGCCGCTATTACGGCTTTTTTACGCTTCCGAAAACTTTTTTCACGGCTTCAAGATAACCATAGCCGTTAACGTTGTCAGGTTGCAGGTAGCTTGTCTCCGTCCATTCGTTCCAACTGTTTATCGTTATCAGCGGCTGCATCTTGGGATGCCTGTCAACAAAATCCTTGGCGAAGTTCAATGCACGCTCGAAGTTCTCGGGCGTGTTGTTTTTTGTTACCGGACTTTTTGCCGTGCGGGGGCTGTTGTCCCAGCCTATGCTCACGTGGGGATAGTAGGGAATGGTGAAAGTGGAGTCTATGTGGTTCCATTCCGTTACGGCGCGGTCGGTAATGTTCTTGTAGTCATCGTCCATCCACAGAAAGTGGCAGAACTGGTAGTGCGTGGAGCTGTTGAAGCCTAATTTCGTTACGAAGTCGTTTCCCGGCTCTGTGGTCTTGTTGCCGTCAAGCCCGCTGTAGTTAAGGTTTATCGACCACATTGTAAATTGCAGCTCCAAATCGGGGAAGCCGGCTTTCTTCACTTCCTTCCTGAACCATTTAAGCGCGTCTATTGTCTGGTCAATGCCGCCAAGCCCTTCAATCAGGTTGTGAACATCGTATATCATGAACACGGGCTTGCCGTTTATCTTGTAGTATTCGGGCTGCTTGAAGAACATCTCTATGTTCCTGTGGCATATCTTCTCGAATTCCTCGCGTCCTATTTTGCCCTGCCAGATAACGTTATCCTCATTGACGTTCGCGAGCCTTGTGTCCCACAGGTTAAGCACGTCGTGGTTTGCCCACATTAGGTAGAATTTCATCTTGCTGCGGTTCTTGGCTTTCAGAAAACCGTTTTGGAGCGTGGTCTCCATAAATGGACGGCCGTCAAACCAGTACCAGTCGAAAATGAAAACGCCCACACCGTGTTCTGTCGCCTGATCTATCTCCATTTCCATTACTGCCGGGTCTGCCTCGTTTATGTATCCCCACAAGGGGCGTCTGTTCCAATAATGTCCGGGGTTGCGCTGCTGCATTGTCATCACGGTTTCCCATTCCCCCATTCCGCTTGGCCAGAACGGGCGCAGCCGTGGGTCGTCGCTGCAATATGCGGGGTAGAAAAATGCGGCTATGTCGTAGCTCTTGTGTTGCGCCTTCACCGATAGCGAAAGGCATAAAACGAAAAATACTAACAGTTTATGTTTCATGATATTCATATTTTTCATGCAAAGATAGCCATTCGGAATGTCTTTGGCAATGGTGGGAAAGAATTTGTGAAAAAGGAACAAAAAAAATCGCCTGTAAAAATACAAGCGATTTTAAGTACGCCCTCAGGGACTCGAACCCTGGACCCACTGATTAAGAGTCAGTTGCTCTACCAACTGA
>CAVCON010000130.1:0-6744 GCA_963603805.1 Oscillospiraceae bacterium | reverse complement strand
ATGTAGAAAAAATTATGTCTGATATAATTCAAACTACATCAGACCTTTTTTCGTCAGTTGCAAGCTTCTGAAAAACAAAAACTTACAAAATTATTCCAAAAGCAACCAATCCATTGAAAACCAACGGTTTGTGAAAAGCAACCGCACTCGCGCCATCTTCTATTCTGCGCCACCTATTCCTAAAAATCTTGCTTTTGCACCGTGGAAGGCTTTGCCGTTTGTTGAGGTGCAAATTCTGACAAGCCTTGTCGGACAGGCAAAATAAAGCCCCGCTTTGAGGGCGGGGCTTGGTATGTTCGTGTGATGCGAGTTTCTTAGTGGCGTTGGCGGCGCACCGACACGCGTGCGCTTCCCGAAGATGACGTGTTTGAGCCTTTGGTCTTCTTTTCCTTCACGCTTGTGCTGTTTCCACTGCGGCGGCTTGAAAGTGTGCGGCTGCGCCTTTCCTTTTTCTCGACAACAGTGTCCTTTTTGATTTTTGCAGAGTCGGTGGAGTCGTTGCCCCAGATGTGCCGCTCGAAGTCGGTTAGCTGCTTCTCAATCTTTTTCTGCTCTTTTGTCAGGGCAGAGTCGGTGGTGCAATAGTTTGCGAGTACCTTGCCCTGAAGGTTGTTTGTCTTGTATATCTTGCCTTGGTAGCGGTTCATGGCAAAATAGTCGTCCGCGCTCATGGTCGAGGCGTTGTTGTAGTTGCTTCCTGTGAGCGGCAGCTTGGTGAGGAACGGCGCGATGTCGTCATACTTCACCCAGAACATGGGGTATTTGGCATCCGCTCCGCCAAAGTCGTCGGCTCTTTTCAGCACGGGGCAGAGGGCTGTTACCTTTGTGTGGTATGTTGCGGTGCGCTGGTCGAAATACGAGCTTTCCTTCAGGAAGTATTCAAGCACTTCGGCTGCGGGGATGTCGTTGTCGTTTATGTGCATTCTGCCGTCTTTTGTTTCATAATAAATATGGTAGCGGTCGAGAATGTCCTTGGGTTTCACCTGGTTCTTGGCGTCGAAGTTTTCGTTGCCGTTGAGCGAGTAGTCGTAAGCCTTGACCTGTCCGCGCAGTATGAGCTTCAGGATGTATGTGAACAGGTTTATCTGGTCTCCCTGCTGCTCGAGCGGATAGTAGAGCGTGGCGTTTGCATCTTGCGTGAGGTCGAGCGTGCGGTATATGTCCCTGCGCCACGACACGTCCTTGGGCATATCGGGGGCGGTGGGGAAGTCTGTTTGTGCGCGGTCGTCCGATGTTTTCGCCGCTGTGGCGGCGTTTCTTTGCTGGCGCGGCACAAATTTCGGGCGTGAAGGGTTGCTCTTGTTTGCCGTGTCGGCCGCTGCGGCTTTTATGGGAGCGGCAGTGGGCTTTGTTGTGGGTGCAGCGTTCTTTGCGGCGGGTTTTGCCTCGGTTGTCTTTTTCGTCTGTGGCTTGCGCGAGGTGAACGCTGACTGACGCTGGCGGCGCACCGACAGGGACGGCTGGCTTTCTCCGCCCGTCTTGCTTTGCGCCTCTGCCGGAATGGCGGTGAGCATTGCCATTACGACCGTGATGACGGGCAGCAGGTATTTCGTCTTTATGTTACGCATATTCGTAATCGTTGTTGTATTTTCGTTAGTTTACTATAACCTCAAGAGCTTGTGGCAGGGTGCGCTCTATTCCGTCAGGTCCTATGGCTTTTACGCGGGTGATGTAGAAACGCCTTCCCCTTGAGAGCATTCGGAACATATTCCTCTGCCTTTCGGTGAAGTTTGAGGAGTTTGATATTTCAGGCACGGCGTTGCCCATGTTGTCGAAGAACACGGTTTCAAAGCCAAGCACCTTGAACGGGATGTTGAGCAGTCCGTCGTCTATGGCTGCGCCTATGCCCTGCGTGCCCATGAGGGTCGCTTTCGACAGCGGTCGCCCGCCTTTGTATTGGTTTGCGTTGCCTTTTTCATCGTTAAAGGCGATGTATGCAGTTGGGTCGGGGAGCTTGCGCACATGGAATGTGAATTTGCCCATTTCCACGCTGCGTCCCTCCATATTGGCGGTTACGGTTATCACAGCGTCGCTTCCCACTGCTGCGGGGCGGGCGATGTATTTGCCGTTGCCGTTGGGCTGGAGCGTGCCGCCTGTCATTGAAACGCCAATCTTGTTGAGCGGCACTCCGGGGGCGGATACGCTCATCGGGTTGTTGTAGCCGGCATACAGCACGTTCATCAGGTCGGCGGAGACTGTAGCCGACGGGGCTACCACGGTGTATTTCTGCGTGAAGTCGCGGCGCACGGTGTTTCCCTGCCCGTTTTGCATCTCTATGTATCCAGAGAAGTTGAAGTCGCCCGTTTTTCCGCAGGTGAACTCGTAAATTCCGTTTGAGGCAACCTTGCGTCCTCCCACGTATATTGACGGGCGCATTGTGGTGTCAACTGCCGCCATTATTATGCGTGCGCTGAATTTCCCGCCCTGCACAATGGTGTTGGAGTTGGGGATTACGAATGCGTCAAGCTCGTTTACGCGGATGTCCTTTACGTCTATGTTTGATACAAGGTTGTGCAGCACCACTCCTTCAGCGTATCTGACATCGTTTTGCAGCTTACTGAGCAACGCCACCGCCGCCGCCGTGGGAGTGTTCTCGAACATGTATTGCTGCCAGTTCTTTCCCAGCGTGTTTTCGCGCTGTGGCACAACTGTCGCGAGGTTTTTGCTTATCACGGCAATCTCGTCCTTGTCGGTTATCATTGAGGTTATTTTCCTGCGGTAGCCGTTTATTGCGTCATACAGCTTGCGTCCTTGTCCGCTTGTGGGATTGAGCATTACGTATGTCGAGCCTTCGAGGTCGTCTTTGTTGAGAATGTTGTGAATGTCCCCTTTCTTGCCGTCGGAATGCAGCACAATGGCGCGCTTGAGTTCTTCGGCGTAATCATAAAGTGAGTCGCTCATGGCGCGGACTCTGCGTGCCTTTTCAAACCATTCCCTCACTTTTACCGGGTTGGCTTTCATTTGCTCGTCAAAGTTCCTGTACATTGCCGCGTTGTCCGATGCCGTGCTTGCCGTTGAGCGTCTTATGTTGTCCTCGACTATCGTAAATCCGTTGAGAACGTCGGGCGACACGTTGAGGGCGAGCATGGCCAGCAGAACGATGTACATGAGGTTGATCATCTTCTGCCTTGGAGATACCGGTCTTCTTTTAATTCCCATTTTGCTGTGTTGGTTTCGCTATTTGTGGCAAATGCCGGTTTTGCGGCGGCGTTATTCGTTTCCGCCGTCTGAAGATGCCGCTGCGGCGTTCTTCATGTTTACCGTGAGGGCTTTTATCATTCGGCTGTAAACGCCGTTGAGTTCCTCTATCTGCCTTGCCATTTTGCGGGTCTGCTCGTTTATCTGGTCTATTGTGCCTATCTGCGAGCTTATGTTCTTTAGTTGCAGTTCGTAAACCGTGTTGATGCCCGTAAGGGTGCGGTTAAGGTTTATCATCTCCTCGCTGTCGGTGGTCATCTTGCGGCTTTGCTCCTCCACCTTTGTGAGCACTTCGGTTAGTTCCTTAAGTTTGTCAACATAGTTCTGCGTTACGTCTCCGAGTTCGGGGTTTGCCGCGTTTCCGGCATCAGCCAGTACAGCCGCACTGCCGTTCATCACAAGTCCACCACCTTGTGCTGGCGCACTTGCCGCCGCCGCTGTCTGCGGGATTTCGCCGCCCGCAGCTTGCTGACCTGCTCCGCCGCCTCCGCCAATTATTATTGTGGTGCCGCCTGTGCCTCCAGTTTCGGTCTGCCCTGCCTCTTCCTCTTCGGCTTCGGGACTTTCATCAAGTTCGGGCGTTTCCTCGTCTGTGTCGAACGGACGGTCGAATGCCGAAAGGAAGAACACGATAACCTCCGTGCCCATGCCGATGAAAAGCATTATGTCCGCGCCGAAAAGGTGGGTGAGCTTGAAGAGCGCACCGAGGATTACGATTGACGCGCCCCAGGAATAAGCGTAGTTCAGGAACGTCTGTCCCGGCACGCTGTCCATCCAGCGTTGCAGACGCACTATTATGTTGAAGCTGTTTGTCTTCATGACTTATATTTTATTTCTTTTTGTCCTTGTTTGTCCCGGCTTCTGCCCCCGCCAGCGAGCGCACGCAGCGGAAGCCTATGTAGGAGCGCGGCTGGTTTTGGTACTCGAACGTCCTCCATGCCGAGCGTATCAGCGATTCGGGGTCTTTCCACGAGCCTCCCCTCACAACTTTTTTCTTCAGGCGGTAGGGGTCTTCCTTGGCGGCGTTGTATTTCAGTTCGGGGTTAATGTCGCTCATGTTGCTAACGCCCGCCTCGGTGTATTCCGTGTTAGTCCATTCAGCGGCGTTGCCCGCCATGTCGAACAGACCGTTCGAGTTTGCGCCATATATGCCCACTTTCGAGGTTATAAGGTTGCCGTCTTCGGTGTAGTTGCCCCTGTCGGGCTTGAAGTTGGCGAAGAAGCAGCCCTTGTCGTTCTTTGTGCCGTCGGCTTTCCACGGGAACGGATTGCCCTCCTTGCCTCGGGCGGCGTATTCCCATTCTATCTCAGACGGCAGACGGTAACGCTGCACGTTTCTCGCCTCCGGACCGAGTCCCCTCAAAAGGTATTCCGTCCTCCACGCACAGAAGGCGTTCGCCTGTTCCCATGTTACGCCCACCACAGGGTAGTCGTTGTATGAGGGCGAGGAGAAATATGTTTTGAGATATACCTCGTTGTTGGCGTTTTGGAAGTCGTTCACCCAGCACGTGGTGTCGGGATATACATTAACTATGTACGTGTTCAGGAAGTCGTACATGCTCGACAGCGGACGCGTGATGGTCTGCCTCACAATGTTTCCGTCGTCGTCAACGTATGCGGTGTCTTTCGAAATCATGACAACCTCGTTGGGGTCTGCCGGATTGTCGGTGTCGAGCGAGCGTTCCTCGGGGTTCAGGCGGTATTTGCGCATCGCCGCCTTGGCGTAGTCGAAAATCTCGTAGCGGTAGTTCAGCTGCTTCGTGTCGAGCATTCGCGAACCGTCTATCGGGTGGTAGGTGTAAACGCTTTCAATAGCGCGCTCCTCGTCCTCCGACGGCTTGCGCCAGGGGATGGGCTTTTTCCAGTTGAGGTGGGGCGTTACGGGGTCGCCGTATTTGTCCTCCTCTATCTTGTAGGTCTCATCGCCTCCGTAGCTCGGGTCGGCAAGACGCTCGCGGATGATGCTGTCGCGCACCCAGTAAACAAACTGCCTGTACATGGAGTTCGTAACTTCGGTCTGGTCCATCCAAAAGCCGTCAACCGAAATGTCCTTCTGCGGAATCACATTCCCCCAAAGGCTGTCCTGCTCGGCAAGCCCCACTTTCAGGTATCCGCGTGGCACTTTCACCATTCCGTAGGGCGCGGGTTCTTCCGAACGCACCCCACGTTGTCCTGTTACTTCGCCTCCATCGCTCATCATCTTCTTGCTGCTGAAGCACGAGACGAGCGTCAGGCACAGGATGAAGGCTGTGAAGGCATAAGCTATTTGTTTCATGTTCTGATGTTGTTTCTATGTTTACAGATAGCGCACGCTTTTGTGGCGGTTGCGCCCTTTTTTATACAAGTTCATGTCGAGGCGGTATTGCAGCACAATCTCGTGCGCCCCGCTTTTCAGGTCGGGCATCGAGGTGTATGCCTCGTAGGAGTAGCTGACGGTAATTCCGTGGAAAAGCCCCCCGATGAACGCCGCAGCGGAGTGCTGCGGGCTGTAGGTCGCCCCTGCAAAGAGCTTTTTCTTGTCGTCGTGCAGCTCCACGCGTCCGCTTATGTTCGCCCTGAAGTCGCCCCCATCGTACATACAGAGTACAGCCGGGTGTATTGTAATTAACGGATTTCGCAGCTTGATATTGTATCCCGCAGTGAAATAATAGGTGGGGTCGATTTTCAGTTCGTTGGTCTCGCCCAGCATCACGGTGGGCGACAGTATGTGCGCCATCGACGCCCCCGCATACCAGTTTTTGTGGCGGTAGAAAAGCCCCGCGCTCATGTCAACCTTCGAGCCTGTAACCTTTGATGTGGGTATCGCAGGGTCGTTTGATGTCTCCACATCGGCTTTCGTGCCGTCAAACTCTTCGGCAAGCAGGTCGGCCTGTGCGCCGATGCTTAGCCGTCCGCCGAAAAGCTTTTCGATGTGGAACGCATATTGCGCCGAGAATTTTTTGTGCGAGAAAAGTCCAAGTTCGTCGTTCTGGAACACAAGCCCCACGCCGTTGCGCTTTTTAAGGACGATGAACGGCATGTCGGCCGAGGCGAACATCGTTTTGGGAGCGTTGCGGAAGCCGGTCATCTGCATGGAGTACGCCCCGGTAATGTTGAGCGCGTCCTCGTTGCCTGCCGCAGCGGGGTTGAACGACGTTTCCATCATCCAGAAATGGGTGTATTCCGGGTCATACTGCCCCCTCACGGCGCAGCACGCCGCAAAGAGCGTAAATAATATGAGCAGACTTTTGCGCATAACTCATTTTTATAACTGATAATATTGCCTGTTATTGTATGGCATGGCAAATAAAAACATAGGTCTGGAACAGGGAATCAGAAAAAGGCAGGTTTGTTCCGCATTCCCCACAGTATATCCCTTTGGCTTGTTGCCAAAGAAACAGCAAATGCCGCCAAAATTGTGTAATACAATGATTTCCAAAGGAATGTATGTGTAAAAAGAGTTCGTTATAACGAATTGTTTTTCAGGAGCTTGAAACAGACGAAAAAAGGTCTGATGTAGTTTGAATTATATCAGACATAATTTTTTCTACATCGGACATAGTTTTT
>CAVCON010000129.1:0-6762 GCA_963603805.1 Oscillospiraceae bacterium | reverse complement strand
GGTTTTGCGCCATTTGTAGGGGCGTATTGCATACGCCCTTTACTCCATCGCATAAACCACACCGTGCAATCAATGCAAACCAACGCAATAACTATGCAAAATCGCATGGCGAAAATGGCGTGTGAGACGCGGAAATAAACGCTTTTGGGGATGTGCGCATGATTTTTCAGCAAAAAAACGCGAAATCCCTTTGATATTCACTCAAAAAATCACATTTTTGTACGTCCTAGGCGACCGTATGGCATACATACGGTCATAATTGGGATGTGCATACCAACAGAATAAAATTTTAATTACTTTGCCATGAAAAGAATTTATTTGGGATTCTTTGTTTTGGTGGCTGCAATTTTCAGCTTCCAGTCGTGCACTGACAATGTGGACGACTCTGATATGTTTGTCTTCACCGGCAAGTCGATTGCCGACTATGTGAAGGAAAATCCCGACCTAAGCAACTACTACTTCATGCTCCAGCACGCCAAGAGCGGCAAAAAAGGCTCCACAATGGACCACCTGCTCGAGGCGAGGGGAAACTACACGGTCTTTGCGCCAACGAACGCCGCCGTGCAGCATTATCTCGACTCTATTTTCGCAACCCCGAACTACGACATCAACCAGACGCCCGACTCGGTGGCGCAGGACATTGTGTTCAACAGCATAATCGACACGGAGAGCAACGAGGCGTACAAGACGACCACGTTCCAGGAAGGCACGTTCGACTACAAGACTATGGCGGACCGCTTCGCAACCGTCTCCTTCGGCACGAACGACTCCACAGGCAAGGTGAGGATTTTCATTGATGCCTTCTCGGAGATTACGAGTGCCGACAACGAGGCGGAGAACGGCTGGATGCACGTGGTGAACCGCGTGGTGATGCCCTATTCGAGCACGCTGCCCGACCTTATAGCAAGTCAGGACAACCTGCAAATATTCTCGCGACTGCTGCTTGTTACAAACTGGAGCGACAGCCTCACACTGATACGCGATGAGGAATATGAGGCGCGCGACCTGCCCTCACGTGTGCAAACTCCCACCATGAACGCCATTGTGCCGCAGCACAGGTATTACGGCTATACGGCTTTCGTTGAGCCGGACTCCCTGCTTTGCGAAAAATGGGGCATCACGCTGAAATACGAAGGCAGTGGCGTTTCAAACTGGGACGAGATTATTAATAAGGTGAGCGAGATTTGCAAAACCTACTACCCGAATGCAACGAGCAACGACCTTACAAGCCCCGACAACGCCGTGAACCAGTTTGTGGCTTACCACCTTGTGAGAGGCTCGATGCCGTTCAACAAGCTCGTGATACACTACAATGAGGTGGGCTATGCGTACACCAACCCCAACAAGCTCGGCATCGACAAGATGCAATACTGGGAGACGATGGGCAAGTACCCGCGCCTACTGAAGATGACCGAGGGCAAACAGACTGATGGCAAACGTCTGAACCGCTACGTGGCGAAGTATGACTGGGACACTTACGACGAACTTCTCGTGCCGCGTCCCGGCATCCGCGTCAACGCCGCCAACGGCGTGCGCGACATTCAGGCTCTCAACGGCTTCTACTACCCAATAGACGATGTGCTGTGGTATGACGACGACGTGCCGGGCAAGGTGCTCAACGAGCGCATTCGCTTCGATGTGCTTTCGCAGCAGCCCGAACTCATGACCAACGGACTTCGCGCCCTGCCCAACACAAACTATTACTACATCTACGACGGCTATTGCGACGGAATACGCTTCACCGATGACACACAGCTTACGCTGCTGGAGGTTTACGGACTTGCCGGCAACCGCGCCTTTGAGCAGGACGAGCCTTTCTTCGAGGGCAACTACGATGTGATTTTCAAACTTCCGCGTGTGCCAAACAGCGGCACATACGAGCTGCGCGTGGCTGTGGGCAACGGAGACAACTGCGGCATGATGCAGGTTTACGTGGGTTCAGACCGCAACAACCTGCCCGCAATCGGTCTGCCTGTGGACATGAGGTATAACGAGAACACCGAACGCATAAGCTTCTTCATCGACGGTGATGACAAGGAGGAGAACTTCCGCCTGGAGCGCAATATGCGCAACCACGACATAATGAAAGGGACAAACTGCTATGGCAGCGCAAGCTCGGCCGGCACAACGGGCGGACGAAACGACGGCTTCGCGCTCCACAAGCTGCGCCACATACTGTATCGCGGATATGTGGACCAGAACAAGACATATTATGTAAGGTTCAAGACTATACTCAACAACCCCGCCGCACACCTTGACATAGACTATATGGAATGGTGTCCGAAAAACGTTTACGCAGGAGTGGAGGCGGAGGATTACTGGTAAGGCAGCAGCCACCGCAGCGAAACCAAAAACATAACCTACACTCACAAGCCCCGCCGCCCTGCCAAAAGGACGGCGGGGCTTGGGTTTTCCACCGCTTAGCGAAGAAATTGCTAACTTTGCAAAAGCATTACGACTGAACCCATGACAACGCCCGATACCGACACGATTAAAAAAATACGCCGGGGACTTTGTGAGGCAGAAATCACCACCGCGCGATTTGCGCACGGAAGGAATGTGCTGACACCGCCACGAAGGCCGTCGGCGTTGAGGAGGTATGCGGAAAAGCTCTGCGACCCTACGGTCAAGGCCCTGCTGCTTGCCTCGCTCATGTCCCTTGTGCTGGGTTTCTACGGAAACGGCTGCGCGGGGACGGTGGGAGTTATTCTCACCGTGCTTCTTTATTTCGGGGTGATGCAGGGCTTGGAGGATTTTGTTGTGCGCCGCATCGAAAAGTCCCGGAAAGCGGGAGACACATATACGGTCAAAGCCGTGAGACATGGGAAAGTTTGCGAAATACCGCGCAGCGAAGTTGTTTCGGGCGAAATAGTAATTCTCGGGCAAGGCGACGAGATACCCGCAGACGGCAAACTGCTCGTGTCGCATTCGCTGCTCGTTGACGAATCTGCCGTTGCAGGAAAAACTTCCGTGAAGAAAAGCGCGGCAAAAAGCTCCGGCGAAACCGAACGTGCCGACTTGCTTTTCCGCTCCTCATACGTTCTCGAAGGGGATGCCGTTATGCAGGTTACGGCTGTGGGAGATGAGACAAAAATTGCGGGAATACAAAAATCCGCACCCCTTTCCGTTTACTCCAACACCCCTTTCGGAAAACAGCTCACACGCATCGTCTCCGTAACAAGCCGCGTGGTTTTGTACGTGTCCCTGGCATCGTTTCTCCTGCTCACCGTCAAGGGGCTGCTAAAAGTGAACTACAGCGCAAACAACTGCTGGCAGGACATATTCGGCACGCTTGTGAACAATTTCATGATGAGCGTGGCGATGATTATAATCTCACTTCCCAAAGGACTTCCCATGCTGCTTCCCGCCTGTGCCGCGCTGAACGCCCGCAGAATGCGGAAAAACGGAATTGCCGTGAAAAATCCGCAAGCCTGTGAGGAACTGAGCGCGGTTACAATGGTTTGCACTGGGATTTCCGACTTCATAAGCCTGAACAGCCTTGTTGTGGCAGACATGAAGTACTACGGCGCAAAGCGGGACTTCTGCATCGGCGCGGCGGCAAACTCCACAGCCTTTCTTGTTGAGGACAGCAAATACATGGGAATAGGGAACGCGGCGGAATGCGCCATACTGCGCTGGATGAGAAAGGAAGGCGAAAGCTACGCCGACCTGCGCGAAAAGGCGGAAATCATAGACCGCATACCTTTCTCGGAGGAACGGAAATTCATGGCGACCATAGCCGACGTGGAGGGAGCAAGATACCTTTTCGTGAAAGGTGCGCCCGAAACTGTGGAAAGCTTCTGCGACAACGCGGAACAGAAAGCCGACTTCGACAAACTGCTCAAATACTACCGCAGCAAGGCAGTGCGCACCCTCGCCTTTGCCCGCAAGCGTCTGGAACACGGCGAAAACGACGCATCCGCAGCCTTGTCGGAAGGGGGACTGAAATACATCGGAGTGGCTGTGATGCAGGACCCCATGCGTCCCGACATCCCGGAAACCGCCGCGCAATGCCGCAAAGCCGGAATAAAGCTGAAGATTGTTACAGGCGAGAACGGCGAAACCGCACGCGAAATGGCGCGGACAGCAGGGATTTGGACTGACACCGACAACGCGGAAAACGCAATCACAGGCGAGGAATTTGCAAGGCTCTCCGACGAGGAGGCCCTTCACCGAATACAAAAAATAAAAATCATAAGCCGCGCAAGGCCCTGCGACAAACAAAGGTTTGTGCAATTGCAGCGGAAACTCGGCGAAGTGGTAGCCGTTACGGGAAACAGCATAAACGACATTCCCGCCTTCACGTTCGCCGATGCGGGCATAGCCTCATGCAATGCGGAAGCGGCGGCAAAGGAAGCGGCAGGCATGATGCTCGAGGAAGACTCTCTGACAACGGTCCTGTCGGCCGTGAAATGGGGAAGGGCCATGTATGAGAACATGAGGCGGCAAATGGTTTTCAGATACACCGCCAACGCCACCGTGCTCCTCACAGTGCTTCTTGGCGCGGTCATAGGCGCATTGCCGCCGCTCACAATCTCGCAAATGCTCTGGATTGGCTTGATAATGGACTTCATCGCCCTTGTGGCGTTGCTCACACTGCCCCCAACAAACCGGCTGATGAAGAAAAAACCACGCAAGCACACCGTATATATAGCCACAAAGGCTGTGGTGCGCAAGGTAACGCTCACCTCGCTGGCTTTTACGGCAATCCTGCTGGTCATGCTGTGCATAGTGGAATGGCTCAACGCACAGCCCGGACTCCTTCCTGCACTGCAACTGAAAAACCTCTCCATGTTCTTCTCCGTTTTCGTGTTCCTGCAATTCTGGAACCTATTGAACGTCCGCGCATGGGGAAGCCACAACTTCGCGTTCCACAAGTTTTTCAAAAGCTACGGAATGCTGGCGGGAATGCTCCTGATACTCGCCGGACAGGCAGTGCTTGTGGAGTTCGGCGGTTCGGCATTCCGCACGTTCCACCTGAACTTCAGCGTATGGCTTGAGATGTTTTTCACAACATTCCTTGTATATGCCGTTCCCGAAACGGTGTGCGCCGTCCGCCGCAGGACAGCAGCCAGACATCCCAAAGGACTAATAACAAAATAAACCATTTATAAGATGAACGAATTGACCGGTATCAAAAACATAATCTTCGACTTTGGAGGCGTTATCGTTGACCTTGACCGCGAACGCTGCATCGAGGCGTTCGAAAGGCTTGGCGTGAACGTGCGCGACGCTTTGGGGCAATATGTGCAGAGCGGCGTGTTCTCGGGAATTGAAACCGGGGAAATAGGCACAGAGGAGTTTTGCGACGCACTGCGCGGAATATCGGGCCGCCCCGACGTTCACGACCGCAAAATAATCGACGCATGGAACGAGTTCCTTGTGGGAATACCGAGAGAGCGTCTGGAATGCCTTGCAAGCATCAAGGACAAGTTCCATCTGTTTATGCTCAGCAACACAAACAGAATTCACTGGACGCTCTCTACAAACGACTTCTTCCTGTATCGCGGGCGCACCGTGGACTTTTATTTTGAGAAGATTTTCCTTTCCTACAAATTGGGAATGGTCAAACCCGACAGCAGGATATTCAAGCTCGCCATAAAGGAGTCGGGAGTGAAGCCCGAAGAAACCCTCTACATTGACGACAGCGAGGCGAACTGCGAGGCGGCTGCCAAGGAAGGGCTGAAAACATACCTTTCAAAAGGCGGCGGCGACTGGATGGAACTGTTCAACAACGCCCAGAACTTATGACAGTGCTGAATGAGGGCGACCCGCGTCCTGCAAAAGCCTCTGCTGCCGCCGTCGGATTTTTCGACGGCGTGCATTTCGGGCATCGCTTCCTGCTCGAAAACGTAAGGGCTGTTGCCCGCGCAAACAACCTTGCCACAATGGCGGTAACGTTTCCCGAGCATCCGCTTGCCGTGTTGCGCCCCGGAAGCCAGCCGCCGCTCCTGTCAACAACGCCCGAGCGCATTTCGCTCATAGGGCGGCAGGGAATTGACTTCTGCGCCATGCTGGATTTCACCAAGCCGTTCGCCGCGCTTTCCGCAGAGGACTTCATGCGCAGCTATCTCATGGAACGCCTCAACGTTAAGGCACTTGTTATGGGCTACGACCATTCCATAGGGCATGACCGCGACAGTTCGTTCGAGCACTACCGCACCATAGGCGCACGCCTTGGGATATGCGTTATGAGGGCGGCGAAATACCTTCCGCCCTCGGGCATGGAAATCAGCTCATCGGCAATACGCGGCGCACTGCTCGCAGGAAAGGTGGAACAGGCTTCCGCAATGCTCGGCTACAGATACACACTTTCGGGAAAAGTTGTTGAGGGCCGCCATGTCGGCACAGGTCTCGGCTTCCCCACCGCCAACGTCGATGCCACACCATCGGGCAAGACAGTCCCCAAGCAGGGCGTATATGCCGCCATATCCCATGTGGACGGCATGAAGTACGCCTCCGTGGTGAACATAGGCACGAGACCCACGCTGCACAACGGCAACGACACAACGGTGGAGGCTTTTCTCGCAGGTTTCCACGGCAATATCTACGGCAGGGACATTAGCGTGGAATTTGTGTCCCGCTTGCGCGACGAAATATGCTTCCCGTCGCTCGAAGCCCTGCAAAGACAAATTTCCGCCGACAGCGAAGCGGCAAACAGGGTTTTGGCGAAATTGATGTAAATATATAATATACAATTATTCAATAAATTGCACCGCTTGTAGGGGCGTATTGCATACGCCCTGAATTGCGCGGATTTGC